>NZ_JBJGXI010000024.1:0-78759 GCF_045635475.1 Radiobacillus sp. PE A8.2
CAAAAATAAACAGTTGTGGATATCTTGCTGAGTTATTTAGCCACGTCCAGCTCCGAGCGCCATCGACTAGCGAGACGTCCCTCACCTCATGACACGATAAGTCAACATCGATTCAGGTTTTATGGAAGGTCGACTAAATGCATGCGGACTTGTCGTCCAACGTCGACATACCCCTTATGCAGGGGCATGTTTCCTTTATCTCCTGCGGTTCAGTCCAAATGTTTTCGGTGGGGCGAGTAATCGCATTAAGGAAAGCTACAATGAATATACACCGCAGAAACAAGTGATTTTATTGTTTCGAGTCCCAGTCCGTACGTCGCTAACCGGCGCTCTGCGCTTTTGTTCTGATAAAATATATAGATTATAAAACATCTAGTTAACTCCCATAGTACATAAGCGATAACAAGACAACTAAGATAATTTTTGTTCCTTGTTAGTCAATGAGTCAAAAAATTATTTCATCGATGCACCGATGAAATATAGACACGTTTTCTTTTTATATAGAAATTTAGCAAACTAATTGTTGAAAGTTAAAACGTTTGCAGATAGTATTAAGGTATACGTTACTATAGTTTGTTTAGTAAACAAATAAATAAAAATGTACTTGCGCATAGACTGCAAAAAATTTAAATAGAAAAGAGGAATTTATCATGGCTCAGCAAGAAATTGGTGTTATCGGATTAGCTGTTATGGGGAAAAACTTAGCATTAAATATTGAGAGTAGAGGGTACTCTGTCGCTGTATTCAATCGTACATATGCGAAAACAGAAGCGTTCATGGAGAACGAAGCAAAGGGTAAAAATTTCAAAGCAACAGAAACAATTGAGGCGTTTGTCGCTTCGCTAGAAAAGCCGCGAAAAATTTTGCTTATGGTTCAGGCTGGACCAGGAACAGATGCCACGATTGAATCATTACTTCCTTATTTAGATCAGGATGATATTATAATAGATGGTGGTAATACATTATATGAGGACACGATTCGACGAAATAAAAAATTAAGTGAGATGGGCATCCATTTTATTGGAGCTGGTGTATCTGGTGGTGAAGAAGGTGCACTAAAAGGTCCAGCAATTATGCCGGGCGGGCAAAAAGAGGCGTATGAACTTGTTGCACCTATTTTGACTGCGATTGCAGCAAAGGTAGATGATGAAACTTGTACGACATACATTGGTCCAGATGGTGCAGGTCATTTTGTGAAAATGGTGCACAATGGTATAGAGTATGGAGATATGCAATTAATTTCAGAAGCTTATTTTATTCTTAAAAATGTCCTTGGACTCTCAACAGAAGAGCTCCACGACGTATTTAGGGAATGGAATAAAGGGGAATTAGATAGTTACTTGATCGAGATCACTGCTGATATTTTCACGAAACTCGATGAGGAGACAGGAAAACCGTTAGTAGATGTTATTCTAGATTCAGCAGGGCAAAAGGGTACAGGTAAATGGACGAGTAAAAATGCACTAGACCTTGGTGTGCCACTACCGCTTATTACAGAATCTGTATTTGCCCGATTCATTTCCGCGATGAAGGACGAGCGCGTGAAAGCAAGTAAGCTGTTGCAGGGTCCAACTGCTAGTGAATTTGATGGGGATAACCAAGCATTAATTGAAGCGGTGAGAAAAGCGTTGTACATGTGTAAAATCTGTTCTTATGCACAAGGTTTTGCACAAATGCGAGCTGCTTCAGATCAATATAATTGGGAGCTTAAATACGGCGAAATAGCGATGATTTGGCGTGGGGGATGTATTATTCGTGCTCATTTCCTACAAAAAATTAAAGATGCGTACGATAGAGATGCCAATTTGGATAATCTTCTGCTCGATCCTTACTTTCAAGCGATTGTTGAAGAATATCAAGCAGCATTGCGTGAAGTGGTATCGCTTGCTGTTAAGCATGGTATTGCTGTTCCGTCGTTCTCAAGTGCCATTGCTTATTTTGACAGTTATCGTACAGAAGACCTACCAGCAAATCTGATTCAAGCACAGCGTGATTATTTTGGAGCGCACACGTATCAACGAAAAGACAAAGCAGGCACTTTCCATACAAATTGGATGGAAAAGTAATAGGGTTATAGAGTTAAACTAACTTCAGTAGGTGGGATAAACATGAAAGTACTCTATTTTGATTGTTTTTCTGGAATCAGTGGTGATATGACAATTGGCGCATTGCTTGATGCTGGCGCGAATGCTGATGCATTAGTAGCGGAACTTAAAAAGTTAAATTTTGAAGATGAATACGAGTTGAGCTGGACAAAGGTCAACAAAAATGGGATAACAAGCACGAAATTCGATGTTCATCTACTAAACGAGGAACACACACATGCTCATCATCATGCGCATACACACGATCATAAGCATCATCACGAACATAGCCATACACATACGCACCATCATACTCATGATCATGAGCATCACCATCACGAACATAACCATGCACATGAACACGCTGATCATCAGCATCACGGTGAAGGACATGCACACCACCATCGTTCTTACAAAGATATAGTAAAAATGATAACAGAAGCAGGTTTATCGGAGAATGCAGAAAATATTGCTTTACGTATCTTTAAAAAAATTGGTGAGGCAGAAGGGCATATTCATGGTATGCCACTCGAAACGGTGCACTTTCATGAGGTTGGAGCCGTTGATTCAATTATTGATATTGTAGGAACTTCGATTTTGATTGATCAGTTAGGGATTGATAAAATAATAGCCTCTCCAGTTCCGGTTGGTTCCGGTCATATTCATATTGATCACGGTATTTATCCAGTGCCAGCGCCGGCTACATTAGAGATTTTACGTGGTGTTCCACTGCGTTGTAGTAGTATTAAGGCAGAGCTTACGACACCGACTGGTGCAGCGATTATTGCGGTGTTAGCAGAAGAATACGGAGATTTACCAGCAATAACTGTAAATTCGATAGGTTATGGTGCGGGTACAAAAACGTTCCCTGATCATCCAAATGTGCTACGTGCCGTTATTGGTGAACAAAAATAGCATTCTAGCTAAAAGGGAAAATTCGCGGGGAATTCAGCTGCTTTCAATTTTTGTAATTTCATTCGAAAGGAATTTGATCAATTGAATTCATTTAGCTGATGAGGTAGATGCGAATCACATAAGTTATTCATAAAAGATAAAAAAGTATAAAACTTATGCATGTGTCTAGCTCCGAGCGCCAGAAACTAGGCGACTTCACGAATCGCCTTACGATAAGTCATCGTCGATTCAAGTTTTATGGAAGGTCGACTAAAAGCGAACTTGTCGTCCAACGTCGACATACCCCTGTAGGGGCATGATTCCTTTATCTTAGTCGATTCACTCCAGTCGCTAAGTTTCTAAGCGGTGCTCTGCGCTTTTCATATACATAGAACGTACTTTAGAGGTTCCGAACCGCTTCGGTATCTGGAGCCTTTAAATCGTTTGCATCTAACAGCATTCTGTTTCATTATTAAAAGGAGAGGAGTCGATGACCATGACATTAAATCTAGGAATAAGAGGGCATGATATCCATTTTGATGATGCAGATAAAATTGCAGAGGAGGTCGCGGGGAAAGGATTACGCGGTGTGCAGTTAGCATTAAGCAAATCGTTTCCTGAACTTCCAACTGGCGACGGGGTTTTAAGCCCTGGCTTTGCCAAGCATATTGGTCGTGCTTTCCATAAAACAAATGTCGAGGTAGCCGTATTGGGTTGTTATATTAATATGATACATCCAAATTTGGATGAGCGGAAAAAAGTGATGGATCGCTTTAAGGAGCATATTCGTTATGCGAGAGACTTTGGATGCAGCATCGTTGGTTCTGAAACGGGAAATATTCATGAAAAAATGGTATATACTGAAGATAACTTTGAGGAAAAGCCTTTTTTAGACGTCGTCGATAGTGTGCGTGAGTTAGTGGAAGAAGCAGAAAAATTTGGTGTGTTTGTAGGCATAGAAGGTGGCATCAATCATCCAATCCATACACCAGAAAAGATGAAAAGATTACTAGATTTGGTCGATTCAAACAACTTACAAGTCATTTTTGACCCTGCTAATTTTATATCAGGGGATAACTTCACCAACCAAGAAGCGATAATGGAGACAGCATTTCAATTATTTGGTGATCGGATCGTGATTATCCACGCCAAAGATTTTGTCATAGAAGATAATAATGTGAAAATGGTCCCTGTAGGAAAAGGAATGTTAAATTATGATTTTCTATTTAAATGGGTGAAGGAAAATAAACTATTTGTTCAAGTTTTATTGGAAGATACGCAAGAACCATTTATAGATGATAGCATTATATACTTGAACGACAAGTATGAAAAAGCATAATTAATTTGAGTATTAGAAGATGTTATATTGACTATTAGGGTAATACATGATACGTTTTTTATATTAATTTGCCCGCCAAACAAATTAATATAAATTACTTTTGAAAAGGTTTACAATAGAAACGAAGTTCACTTTATTTATGAATGGAGTGTGAAAATATGAGTGTTATAGAAGAGCTGGTAAAAGATATTCCAATTCCGAAAATGGCCAAGGTAAAACAGACATTTGATGATCGTCAGATGGACGATCTACCAACAGAGCTTGCTAATAAGTTAAATCGTGATGCGATAAAAGCAAGTGTCAAGCCCGGAATGGAGATCGCGGTGGCGGTTGGAAGTAGAGGCTTAGACCGATTAGTAGAATTGACAGCAGGTGTTGTGAAATTTTTGCAGGATCTAGGTGCACATCCGTTTATCGTGCCGAGTATGGGCAGTCATGGCGGTGCTTCTGCTGAGGGTCAAAAAGCTGTATTAGAGCACCTTGGAATTACGAAGGAAACGGTGAATGCTGAAATTCGCTCGTCGATGGAAGTAGTCAAAATTGGCGAGCTGGAAAATGGTTTGCCTGTATACATTGATAAATTTGCGTCGGAAGCAGATGGCATTGTTGTACTTAACCGTGTTAAACCGCATACTGCATTTCGCGGTCCAGTCGAAAGTGGCATCATGAAGATGATTAGTATTGGCTTAGGTAAGCAAAAAGGTGCGGAGGCATGTCACCAGCTAGGGTTTAAACATATGGCAGAGCATGTACCAGCAATGGCGAAAATGACGATGGCAAGCATGCCAATTTTATTTGCGGTCGCAACCGTGGAAAACGCATTTGATAAGGTTGCTAGATTAGAAGTGTGGCAGCCAGATGAAATAGAAGAGAAAGAAAAAGAAATGTTAGAGCTAGCGAAAGCATCTTTACCGAAGTTGTTTTTTAAAACAATCGACGTTCTTATTATTGATAAAATCGGCAAAAACATTAGTGGTGATGGCATGGATCCAAATATTACGGGTCGCTATCCAACACCTTATGCCTATGGTGGTCCAGAAGTAACGAAAATGGTTGTGCTAGATTTAACGAAACAAACGGAAGGAAATGCCAATGGTGTAGGAACAGCAGACTTTACGACACAGCGACTTGTCGACAAAATGGACCGAGATGCAACCTATGCCAATGGCTTAACGTCAACAGTAGTTGGCCCGACGCATATATCAACAGCTTTAGCAAACGATCAATTAGCGATCAAAGCAGCTATTAAAACGTGTAATATTTTAGATTTTACGAAGGTGAAAATGGTTCGCATAAAAAACACATTAGAAATTGGAGAAATTGAAGTATCAGAATCTTTACTAGATGAAGTAAGCACACATGACAACATGGAAGTATTAACAGATGTTTATGAGCTTGATTTCAATGCAAAAGGAAATTTGTTTGATTAATACTAAAAGGGGAGAATAACATGAAAGACTTATTTGATTTATCAGGAAAAGTGGCCGTAGCGATCGGTGGAAATAGTGTTTTAGGTGGCGAGATGGCAAAAGGGCTAGCGGAATATGGTGCGAAGGTAGCAATTGTCGGAAGAAATTTAGAAAAAGCTGACGTGGTGACCCAGGAAATTGAGGCAGCTGGTGGTACGGCTAAATCATTCGTAGCGGATGTTAGTGATTTGGCATCTGTGGAGCGAGCGGCACGAGAAATTGAAGATTGGGCTGGCGGTTGGGATATTATTCTCAATGCACCAGGTAAAAATAGCACGACACCTTTCTTTGAACTTGCGCCAGAAGAGTGGGACGACATTATGAACGTTAACTTGAGAGGGATTGTATTCTCTACACAAATTTTTGCTAAAAAAATGGTGGAGCAAAATAGAAAGGGAAGTATTATCAATATTTCCTCCGTTTCATCTACGACCCCATTATCAAAAGTATTTACTTATTCTGCTTCAAAAGCAGCCATCAATAATGTTACGGAATTTTTAGCGAGAGAATTGGCACCGAATGGTATTCGAGTAAATGCGATTATTCCTGGCTTTTTCCCTGCCGAACAAAATCGTAAAATACTAAGTGAAGATAGAGTTGCTTCTATAATGAACCATACACCAATGAATCGTTTTGGTGAACCAACAGAATTGAAGGGAGCAGCAGTTTGTCTTGCTTCCGATAAAGCATCTGGTTATGTAACAGGATCGTTACTTCGCGTTGATGGTGGCTTTGGAAGTATGACCATATAATGGGGGACCAAAGATTATGAGATTACGAGATGTTGTCATCGGCTTAGACATCGGTACGACAAGTGTAAAAGCTGTATTATTCACAACTGAAGGAAAACTTATTCTAGATGCAGAAGAGATGATTACAACTGATCATCCACAACAAGGTTGGGCGGAACAAGATCCAGCTAAGATTGAACAAAGTACAATGCTAGCGCTAAAACGTGTGGTCAGTCAGTTGAAACCAAATGAGGATAACCTGTTAGCAATAGGGTTATCAACTGCAATGCACTCACTTATCTGTATGAATCAAAATAAACAAGCGCTATCCGATATGATCATTTGGTCCGATGGTAGAAGCACGCCGCAAGCTGAAATATTAAAGCAAGGTGTCGGTAATGAGATTTACAGCAAAACCGGTACACCAATTCATCCCATGTCTCCTTTTGTAAAATTGGTGTGGTTGAAGGAAACGGGATATGAAGCATACGAGAATGCTGCCTACTTTATGTCGATGAAGGAATATTTAATCTGGAAATGGTTTGATAAAAGATTGATTGATTTTGCAATGGCATCTGCAACCGGTCTATTTAATGTTAAAAATCATGACTGGGATGAATCAGCGTTGGAAATTGCAGGTATAGGAAGAGAACAGTTGTCTGAGATTGTTGCACCAGATACAGTACTAACTAATCTAGCACCAGAAATTGCAGAAGAAATCGGCATTCGTGCTGATTTGCCGTTTGTAATCGGATCTGCTGATGGACAGTTCGCGAATCTGGGAGATGGAGCGATTTTACCTGGAGAGGTTGCTATTTCCGTAGGTACATCAGGGGCAATTAGGCAGTTTACTACAGGTGCGCCAGTTGATCCGGCTCGCGCAACATTCACCTATGCGTTTACAGAAGCGCTATCGATCATTGGTGGACCGACAAACAATGGTGGCATTGTGCTACAATGGTTAAAAGATATAATCGAATTCGACGGGACACACGAGCAGCTAATTGCTGGTGCTGAGACGATTGAGCCCGGAGCAGACGGGATTATTTTTCTACCATATGTTAACGGAGAAAGAGCACCGATCTGGAATCAGCGTGCTAGAGGTAACTTCTTCGGATTATCGATTGAACATAGAAAAGAACATTTGGTAAGAGCGGTTCTTGAAGGGATTGCTTTTAACGTGTATCACATTGGTAAATCACTTGAGCGGCTTGCAGGAGAACCAACCCGAATATGTGTCAACGGAGGGCTTTCTCAATCAGAGCTATGGGTACAAATTTTGGCAAACATATTTGGAAAAGAGATTCATCTTTCCGAGACGCACCAAGGTGTAGCATGGGGTGCGGCATGGACCGCATTAGTCGGAATTGGCAAGGTTGATTCCTATGCCTCGATAAAAGATAATATCCCAATTCGCAAAGTGATCCAACCCCAATTGGACCAACATGAAACATACGCTGAGCTATATCAAAAATACGAAATGATTTCTAAAGATCTAGCAAAATATTTTTAAATATTACAACAACCAGAGATCTGGGGTGCATAACAAATGTTAGATAAAATATTAAATAAGGTGCAGACGGGTGAGTTAACAATCGAAGAGGCAAAGCAGCAATTAGCCGCTTACGAAAATTTAGGTTATGCAAAAGTCGACCACCAGCGCAAGCAACGAACGGGTTTTCCTGAAGTTATTTATGGAGAAGGAAAAACCCCAGAACAGCTTATTGCAATTATAGATGCGATTCAAGAGCATGATAATGACGTGTTAGCAACTCGTATTTCACGTGAAAAAGCAAACGTTATTATGGCACACCACCCCGCGTGTGTATACAATGAAACCGCTCGAATTCTTTATCATAAACGAACGCTTGAGACGTCCTCGAACGATAACGGCTACATCGCGATTGTATGTGCCGGTACATCTGATCTGAAGGTGGCAGAAGAAGCAGCATTAACAGCGGAGTTATTTGGCAGTAATGTGCGCCGAATCTATGATGTTGGTGTAGCCGGACTTCATCGGTTATTAGATAACTTAGAGGAGATTCAAGGTGCGAATGTTTCGGTAGTAGTTGCTGGTATGGAAGGTGCGCTTGCTAGTGTGGTCGGAGGGCTTGTTTCTCATCCGGTTGTTGCGGTTCCTACTAGTGTCGGCTATGGTGCTAATTTTCAAGGGATTTCCGCTTTATTAGCAATGCTTAATGCATGTTCCTCGGGAATTAGTGTAGTTAATATCGATAATGGCTTTGGTGCAGCATATAATGCAGTAATGATTGATCGGTTAACACATAAGTCTGAGAAGTAAGATTGTTGGTATGTAAAGGAGCCCTGTTAATGCGTGAAAAACATCCCCCGGATTATGAGCATATTGATGATCAAATGGTAAAGGTTGAGGTGAATCTTGACGATACACCTGGAGAATGGCTTGGTTATGTGATGGATCAGTTACTTGAAGCTGGTGCAAATGACGTGTTTTATACACCGATTTATATGAAAAAAAACCGACCAGGTGTGATGTTGCAGCTATTGTGTTCGAAGCAGAAGCTGGAAACGATGCAGGATATCTTATTTAGCGAGACAACTACACTTGGAATCAGATATTATCCATTAACCGTTCACCGCACAGAACGAAGGTTCATTCTAGTAGAAACAGAATGGGGAAAAGTTACGGTAAAACAAGGTATTCGTAATAGCTCTGTTTTTCAAAGCTCCCCAGAATATGAAGAGTGTAAAGCAATTGCAAAACAGCATCAAATTCCACTTAAACGGGTCTATGAAGCGGTGTGGAATGTTTTAAAGTAGTTGCTATTACTATTAATGAAGGTGAGGAGAATAAAGATGATGGAAAAAAATCGTAAGTTAGGCGAACTTCTTAAAGGTATGGGTCGGGTAATGGTCGCTTTTTCTGGTGGTGTTGATAGTGCCTTTGTATTAAAAAGAGCACAGCAAGAACTGGGCAGTGACAACGTGTTGGCTGTAGTCGTAGCTTCCGAATTGTTTCTTAATGAAGAATTCGAGGGTGCAGTGAAGCTCGCAAATGAAATCGGAGTACCTGTTCATGAAACTGAAATTCATGAGCTAAAAGACGAAGCAATTGTAGCGAATACACCTGATAGCTGGTACTATAGCAAGAAATTATTATACAGCCACTTAAATCAGCTTGCAGAAAAGCTAGGGCTTAATTATGTATTAGACGGCATGATCATGGATGACCTTGATGATTTCCGCCCAGGCTTAAAAGCACGAACAGAAGCTGGTGTAAGAAGTGTTCTCCAAGAAGCACAGCTTTACAAGCGAGAAATTCGTGCATTATCCAAAGAAATTGATTTACCAGTATGGGATAAACCGGCATCATGTAGCCTTGCATCTCGGATCCCTTATGGTATAAAGCTAGATAAGCAAAAAATCAATCAAGTAAATGAAGCAGAAAAATTTATTACTAACCTTGGTGTTACGATGGTCCGTGTCCGTCACCATGGTGATGTTGCAAGAATTGAAGTATTGCCAGAGCAAATGGCGCTTGTATTGGAAAATAATGAAAAGATTGATTTGAAATTAAAATCACTTGGTTTTTCATACATTTCCATTGATCTTAACGGTTATCGTACTGGTAGCATGAATGAAGTATTGCCAGATGATGCGCTTCAATCGGTTGTAGGTTAATATAAATAGATGCGTATGGGGGAGCAATTCTATCGGAATTGCTTCTCATTTTTTCTTTGTAGGAGCACGAAGGTGTTGTGTCGTTTGTGGCCATCAGTGTTTTTTGTTGTGATGAAAGGTTGATAATTGAAATTGTGCAGCTACGAGCGACCCTGTTGTCAAGGTGCCGCTGTAGTAAAACCTCTTTCCTTCCGTTACATATTATTGAAACTCCTCACTAGTTAACGACAGTGCTGCTATTTCTAAGAAGTGTTGTATTCCTAATGCACAAGCCCCTAATGCAGTTGAACGGCTTCCAATTTTAGATAACGCGATTTGGCTGTACTGACTGACGTTTGAATGTAAATTGCTTTTGATTTCTTCGATTGCATTTGGATAACATGCTAGAATATTACTATTTAGTACTAATATTTCAGGATTATAAAGGTTAATGACGTTATTCAATCCAATTGAAATATGATATATAAATGCATGAATGAGTTTCATTGCGACCGGATTGTTTTCCAGAATCAGTTGTTCAAGATCTGTATAGTTATCAATTGTTCTGTTTAATTCCTTGGATAGCTGCGTGAATAATGTTGGTTCGGCAGCATACAATTCCCAGCATCCATGTGCCCCACAAGGACACTGTTTCCCACCAGGGAAGAGGATCATATGTCCGATTTCACCTGCAAAGCCATTATACCCTTTATCTAATTTTCCATCGGTCATAATCCCTGCCCCAATACCTGACCGAAAAAAGACGGTCATTAGGTTTTGGCTGTGGTGATATTGATAAACCTTCTCGGCAAGTGCAGAAAGATTAGCACTGTTTTCGATTGAAATAGGTAGGTCGATTTCTTGTTCAAGATCGTGCTTTAAATCGATGTTATGCCATTTATAGGAAGGTACAAAGTGGATTTTTTGATCATTGTTCACCGTCCCATGGATACCGATCACTGCATTAGCTAAACCGTATTTACTAAAGCTATATTTACTAACATATGCTTTTATTTTGGTTACTAAAATCTCGACAATTTCTGTATACTCATACGTATCTAATGTTTCCGATACGGATTCAACAATATTGCCTTTAAAATTCGAAACAGAGCACCTGATTTTTTTATAATCTAAATCAATTCCGAGGGTAAAGCCTGCATTAGGGTGAATCGATAGCATAATCGGTCGTCTACCGATTGTATTATGCTCTTGTTGTGTTTCGTGGACAAGTCCTTCATCCAATAAATCAGCAACCTGGACAGAGATTGTAGCTTTGTTTAAACCAGTTATTTTAGAAAGCTCTGCTCTAGATATTAGTCCCCGTTCCATAATCATCTGTAAAATATAGCTCCGATTAATTTTCTTTATGTATGCGCCGTCCCCTGTAACCATTATGAATCCTCCTATGATAATTTGTTGCTCAAACAAATTAAATGCTGTTTAAAAAAATTATTTAATTGCTGAACTCGAAGCTCTTTCGACAAGCACTGGAGTCAGTTTCTTTGTGGTAAGTTCACTTGTTTCAACCAATGCAATAATCGAATGTACAATTTCTGTTGCCAAAGCCTCAACCGACACACCGATACTGGTGACTGGAATTTCCATATTATCCATTTGTGGAATGTTATCGTAACTAATAACAGAAATATCGTTTGGAATCGCTATGTTTTTTTCTCTGAGACTCCGTATAATGCCACCGCTAATATCATAGCTGCCTCCAACAATCGCAGTAGGAAATTCACCACTAGCTAACATATTTTTCGTGGCGCGATATCCATCATACCAGTCTAACCCCTCTGTATTGACGACATTGCTATCACACACTTCAAGGTCACATAATTTCATTGCCTTCACAAAGCCGTGGTATTTTTCCATTTGTAAAGGATCTGTTTCGGAAACATTCCCAATAAAGGTAATGTTTGTATGCCCTAGTTCGTACAAATAGATAATAGCCTTATGCATGGCTAATTCATGATTTGCATCAATAATTGGATAACTGGATGCATATTTACCGGAAACACCATAAGAAATCAATGGGATCGAATTTGGATTAACTTCAGTATACATGTTCTCCTCAAATAAGATAATGCCATCAACAGCAAATTTTTTAAACGTATCCATCGATTTTTGAATTGGATCAACAGACAGGATCATCGAGTAAGGCGTCTTTGCTATTTCGTTGCTTATTTTTGTCACTAAGGTTGCTAATACCGTCCGTTCAATTGTCGGCCAGATTAATCCGATAATTTTAGTGTTTTTGCTGACGAGACGTTGTGCCGCAAAGTTAGGTTCATAGCCCATATCATCGGCGATTTTAATAATTTTACGTTTGGTATCTTCTTTTACTAAATTACTATTATTTAGAGCCTTAGATACTGTAGAATAACTAACTCCAGCAACTTTTGCGATATCTTTTATCGTAATGTTCATATTCGGATCACCTTTTGCCTATTAATTTTACTTCCTTACAATGTATCATATATATAGTGTCATTTCATTAATTATACTCTGATGAAGGAATATGAGAAAAGTAGTTGTTGAATAACTGAAAGTACGTTATCATGTTATTAACAACGTTGTTATTAAGGGTCGGAACTTTTGTTTTTCCGATGAATTGAAATTGAGTTTATCTTTAATAGCAATTTGAAACCGTTATCAACATTATATTATTAAGGAGATGTCAATGTGGATCATCTTAAAGAGGTACTAAAATCATTAGCAGCAGGTCAAGCGCCTAAATCAACGGAAGCAGTTAACGTTTATGAAAAATCTTTCACAGACTATGAAAATACAAAGCTAGTAATGGTCAATTCGGAAACTGGTAAGGCAATCCTAGCTGTTGGTGAAGGTCAATTATACAATCAACTTAGTGGTGAAGGAATTGATGCACTAGGTAAAGTTTGTCCACTTAGTCATGAAAACCGGTTAGTGCTAAATCGTTACTTTGCTTATACTGTTCCTCAAGCATTTGGAACTGAAATTGCTACGATGGGACTCGGCGATCGATTAGGTCTGGCTTCACCAGGACACATAGAAACAGTTAGAAATAGAAAAGTAAAGCCGATCTTGGCGCAACAAAGTATCCGTGAACTGACATTAACGAACCGGACGATGACTGACATATTGGATGCCGCAGCATTTGCTGTGTTTCAGGAAGGCTACAAAGATGGTTATGGTGCTGACGGGGACCATATTAAGGAAGAAAAAGATATTGAGTATGCATTATCATTAGGTATTTCCTTTTTAACATTAGATTGTTCTGATCAAATCAAAAATGATGTAGAGTCTGCCTCTGAAGCGGAAGTGCGTAAGGCATTTGAAGAGCTACCACAAGAAACAAAAGATTATTTTAACTCGGCTTATTTAAATCAAACGTTTGATTTGAATGGATTATCAATCAGCTACGATGAAGTTGCTTTGATGAAAAACACGCTATTATACGGTGAAGCACTTGACTATATGGAGCACGTGTATAAAGCCTATATTAGCAAAGCGGATAAGGCAATTGATTTCGAAGTATCAATTGATGAAACAGAAACAGTAACATCGCCGGATGCTCACTTTTTCGTTGCAAATGAACTAAAACGACGTGGCGTAACAGTGACTAGCTTAGCACCAAGATTTTGTGGGGAGTTCCAAAAAGGTATTGACTATATTGGCGATCTAGAACAATTTGAAAAAGAGCTAAGTGAGCATGCATCAATTGCTGAATACTTAGGGTATAAGTTAAGTATCCACTCTGGTAGTGACAAGTTCAGTGTCTTTCCAATCATCGGTAAATATACGAAAGGTGTACTTCACGTTAAAACAGCTGGTACGAACTGGTTAGAGGCAGTCCGTGTTATTGCGAATACAAACCCAGAGCTATATAGAAAAATGCACGGATATGCAGCATCACATGTTGACGAAGCATTGCAGTATTACCATATTACTGCTGATTTTGATAGCATCGCATCGTTAGATAATGTATCTGATCAAGAACTACCAAATTACATGGACCAGGATGCAGCACGTCAACTGATCCATATCACATACGGCATTTTGTTAACAGCTAAGGATGAAAACGGCGCATTTTTATTTAAAGATGAATTTTACCAAACGTTAAATGATCATGAAGAAGTTTACCGCGATGCACTAGTGAAACATATTGGTAAACACGCAGATTTACTTAACTTGTAAGTATAAAAATAGAAGGCTCTTTTCTGAAGTTCGTTGCTTTTTATACTTCACAATTGAAGTTAAATGCGACGTAGTTTGGAGAGTGTTTGACCCGCTCCGGAAAGCGACTGCCTGGAGCGGAAATCACGAGCACTACGTTACGTCGGATTCTAGTTATTTTCCAAAATAACAACAATCTTTTGTAAAACAGCCCAATCGAAAGAAGGGGTATAATGAAAAAATTCATGGATGAAAATTTTTTGCTCGATAACCAAGTAGCAAAAAAGTTATATTTTAATTATGCAAAGGACTTACCAATAATTGATTATCACTGTCACTTAATCCCTGAAGAAATCTATGAAAACAAACAATTTAAAAACATTACTGAGATTTGGTTATATGGGGATCATTATAAGTGGCGTGCCATGCGTGCTAATGGTATTGAAGAAGAATATATCACAGGTAATGCTAGTGACTATGATAAGTTTCTAGCTTGGGCAAGAACAGTGCCGATGTTAATTGGTAATCCATTATATAACTGGACCCATTTAGAATTGCAACGCTTCTTTGGTGTAAATGAGGTGCTAAATGAAAAAACAGCACCGATAATTTGGGATGAAGTAAATGCTAAGTTAACTAGCGGGGAGTACCGTGCTCGAGATTTCATAAAACAATCCAATGTTAGCGTTGTTGTTACAACAGACGATCCTGTAGATGATTTACAATATCATGCGAAGTTGCTTGAAGAGGGCGATTTTAGTGTGAAAGTGCTACCAGGTTTTCGTCCTGATAAAGGATTAGAAATTAATCGCAATGGCTTCCAGGAATGGATTAACAAGCTACAAAACGTTTCAAACGTGAGCATCTCGTCTTATGATGATTATCTTGCAGCACTTGAGTCTCGCGTGGAATTTTTTCATTCGTTGGGTGGGAGAGTTTCCGATCACGCGCTAGATACGATGATGTATGCAGAAACGACTAAGGAAGAAATCGATCAGCTATTTAAAGATGCACTTGCTGGTAATAAAGTATCATTAGAAGAAGAAAAGAAGTTTAAGACCTATACATTAACGTTCTTAGGGAAGTTGTATGCAAAATTAGATTGGGCGATGCAGTACCATATCAATGCACATCGAAACAACAATTCAAGAATGTTTGATCAATTAGGACCTGATTCTGGTTATGATTCCATGAATGACGAAGGAATTGCAAAACCATTGGTGAAACTATTAGATTCTATGGCAAAAGAGGATGCTTTACCAAAAACGGTTTTATACTCGTTAAATCCGACTGACAACCATACGATTGCAACAATAATTGGTAGCTTTCAAGGTGGTGGGACTGCGGGCAAGATTCAGTTTGGTACAGCGTGGTGGTTTAATGACTCTAAGCCAGGGATGCTAAACCAAATGAACGCTCTAGCCAGTATCGGTGTCTTCAGCCAGTTTATTGGTATGTTAACAGACTCCAGAAGCCTTTTGTCCTATCCAAGACATGAGTATTTTAGAAGACTAGTATGCTCCCTTATTGGAAAATGGGTGGAAGACGGTGAAGTTCCAGAGGATTATGAAACATTAGGTAAGATTGTACAAAAAATTTCATATTATAATGCGGAAGCCTACTTTAATTTTAATTGATATTACAAATGCTGACTAAAAAGATTACCTTTTTGTCAGCATTTTTTTTGAATTAATAGAGTATAGATTTTCGGATCTTTATGTGAAATGAGAATTGTTTATTGCCCGGGAAATTTGTCGAAGTGATAATCAGCAAATTGCTTTTATATACACGAAGATGTTTGTTTTTGTTCGATTTTATATTATAATAGGAAATACGATTAGGAACGAAGGAGGAAGTGAGTTGTGCTTTCAGTAGAAAGATATGAAGCTATTTTAAATAAATTAGAAACGAACAAAACAGTCAAAGTTTCGGAGCTAAGCAAGCTATTAGGTGTAACGGAAAAAACGATTCGTATTGATTTAGAATCATTGGAAAAAAAGGGCTTATTAATGCGGATTCACGGCGGTGCTATGTTAGAAAATACAGAAGGTAGAATAGTGCCGATTAAGGAAAGGCAGTCTAGTCAAACCGATAGCAAGGCTTCAATATCAAAGGAAGCCGCAAGTTTAATAAAGCCACATGAAACAATTTTGATGGATGGTGGTAGCACGACAAGTGCGATAGCTGAATTACTTGGTGATTTTCCTGTTACAGTAATAACAAATGATATAAAAATTGCCAATATTCTTCACGAAAAAGAAAATGTCCAGTTAGTTGTTTTGGGAGGAACAAAAATTCATAACTCTTCCTCACTTATTGGCGACCAAGCAGCACAAGCACTAAGTAAACTTCGCGTAAATCGCCTTTTTTTTGGAACAACTGGATTTTCAATTGACCATGGACTAACGGTCTTAAACAGTTTGCATGCAGATTGGAAACGAAAGATTATTAATTGTGCAGATCATGTAACACTTGTTGCAGATTCAACTAAGTTCGAAAAGGTTGCATTAATTCAGTTCGCTACAATGACAGATGTGGATGAGCTTATAACGGACAATAATCTTGTAGATGTAGCAAGGGAAAAGCTTGAAAACATAGGTGTAAATGTAAAAATCGCAAATATGTAACGCGAAAGCCCAATTAAGTTAGTTGATGTTTTTTGAATCAAATGGTAAAATATAAACTATATTGAACAATAATGAACAAAATTGATGAAAATTATCCAAAATAAGGAGGCTTATATTTTGATCGAATCACTATTTTCATTAAAAGGCAAAGTAGCGTTAGTAACCGGATCTAGTAGAGGTTTAGGACAAGGTATTGCTGTTGGTTTTGCAAAGGCTGGCGCCGGTGTAATTGGTGTTAGTTCCAGTAGTAGTTCAAATACAAAGGAATTAGTAGAATCAGAGGGTGCTAGATATTATGAGTTAGCTGCCGATTTAATGGACCCAATGGCTGCAAAACAGCTTGCTGCTGAAGCGATCAGTTTAACAGGTCAAGTTGATATTCTTGTGAACAATGCAGGTATTATTCGTCGAAATCCTGTCGCCGAACACTCGGATGATGAATGGTTTGATGTTATTAATATTAACCAAAACTCGGTTTTCTTTTTATGTCGAGAGATCGGTAAGCATATGCTTGAAAGAGGTTCTGGGAAAATAATCAATATCGCTTCGATGCTATCGTACCAAGGTGGATTAACTGTTCCTGGCTATGCTGCAAGTAAGCATGCAGTCGCTGGTATCACGAAATCGTTAGCAAATGAATGGGCTAGTAAAGGTTTGAATGTAAACGCTATCGCACCAGGTTACTTTGCAACGGATAACACGGCTCCAATTCGTGAAAACGAAGCACGTAAATCATCGATTGAAGCACGAATTCCACAAGGTAGATGGGGAACTCCTGAGGATTTACAAGGGGCAGCGATTTTCCTTGCTTCTGATGCTTCAAATTATATGAATGGCCACGTCCTCTGCGTTGATGGCGGATGGATGGGTTCTTAATAACTTTTTTTAAAAATAGGAAGGGGAAATAAAAGATGGAAATAAGATATGCAACGAATCCAACAGATTTTAAATCGTATGATGGGGAAAGAATTCGTAAGGACTTTTTAGTTGAAAATCTATTTACTACTGGTGAGATTAAATTGGTGTACTCTCATTACGATCGACTGATCACAGGTGGAGCAGTACCAACAAACAAACCGCTAGTATTAGATGATAAAGAAACATTGAAAACAGAGTACTTTTTAGAGCGTAGAGAAGTAGGGTTCATTAATATTTCTGACAACGTTGGCAAGGTTATCGTTGATGGTGAAGCTTATGAACTAAATAAGCGTGATTGCTTATATGTGGGTAAAGGCAATAAAGAGGTAAGCGTGGAAAGTGTTGATGCTGCAAATCCAGCGAAGTTCTACATCGTGTCGGCGCTAGCTCATACGAACTATCCAACTAAAAAGCTACCAATTGCAGATGCTGTTCCGACACACTTAGGATCTGACGAGGGATCAAACAAACGTACGATATACAAGTATATTCATGAAGATGGCATTCAAAGTTGTCAGTTAATGATGGGGATGACTTTACTTGCACCAAATAATATGTGGAATACGATGCCACCACACGTACATGATCGCCGTATGGAAGCGTATCTGTATTTCGATATGGATGAGGAATCTCGCGTATTTCACTTTATGGGGCAGCCG
Organism: Radiobacillus sp. PE A8.2; assembly: GCF_045635475.1. NCBI lineage: Bacteria > Bacillati > Bacillota > Bacilli > Caryophanales > Bacillaceae > Radiobacillus > Radiobacillus sp. PE A8.2. Next base: position 18,519 of record NZ_JBJGXI010000024.1, read on the forward strand.
GATGATACACGCCACATGGTTGTCAAAAATGAACAAGTTATTCTATCACCGCCTTGGTCCATTCACTCTGGTGTAGGCACAAACAATTACACGTTTATTTGGGCAATGGCAGGCGAGAATTACACATTCACAGATATGGGTCATGTTACAATGGCAGATCTTAAATAATTTCTTTAGAGATTGAACACAGACTCTTAAATTCTACCATCAGTAGAGGGAATCCCCTCCTCTGATGGAAGTTTTTATTTTTTCATGAAAACCGACTCAATTACAGGAGCGAAAAAATATGGATGTTATTACATTAGGCGAGAGTATGGTCTTATTTAAACCAGATTCCTTGGGACCACTTAGATATGTGAATGGATTTAGTAAAACGGTCGGAGGGGCTGAGTCAAACTTAGCTGTTGCCTTGACTCGACTCGGTCATCAAGTAGGTTGGGTTAGCAAGCTCGGAAATGATGAATTTGGTCTGTATGTGCGCAATACGATCCGTGGAGAAGGGGTTGAAACTTCTCGGGTATTGTTTGATGATCATGCACCCACAGCAGTCTTTTTTAAGGAAAGAAAATCAAATCAAGACCCTAACATTTATTATTATCGCAAAAACTCAGCGGCCAGCTTGCTTCGCCCTGAGGAGTTAGATGAGAGTTATTTTAAAACTGCAAAATATCTTCATTTAACTGGTATTACACCTGCACTCAGTGATAGTTGTCGAGCAACTGTTTATCAAGCTATGAAGCTAGCAAAACAACATAATCAAACGACTGTTTTTGACCCGAATATTCGTTTAAAGCTATGGTCAAAAGAAGAGGCAAAATCTGTTTTAAACGACATCGCTGGACAAGTTGACATCGTTTTACCAGGTGTAGATGAAGGAGAACTTATGACAGGTCATAAAGAGCCTGAGCAAATTGCGACTGCTTTACTTGAAAATGGTGCAAGAATCGTTGTCGTCAAGTTAGGAAGTAAAGGCGCCTACTATGCAACGAAAGAGGAAAGTGCTTTTGTTGCTGGCTATCAGGTAGATGAAATAGTCGATACAGCAGGAGCAGGAGATGGATTTGCTGCAGGATTTTTATCTGGGTTACTACGTGGGTGGGATTTCGAACAAGCCGTTCAATTCGGTAATAAAATTGGTGCATTTGCTTTAAGTGTTGCAGGTGATATGGAAGGATACCCTTTCTGGAATCAGGTAGACCCGGAACAATCCCAACAAATAATTTCTCGATAGGAAGTGGATGCGATGATTAGTAAAGCAAGCTTAATAGATCGTTTAGTAAAGAGTGGTGTGGTCGCAGTGATCCGCCAAGTACCAATTGATGCAGTGGAGAAGGTGTGTGAGCATTTAATTAAAGGTGGCGTTAATGCTTTAGAGGTTACAGTTGATGACCCAAATGGTTATTCAATCATAAGAAATCTAACTAATCGATTTAAAGACGAAGCGATTATTGGCGCAGGAACGGTGTTAAATGCTCAGTCTGCGCAAAAAGCTATTGATAATGGAGCAGAATTTATTGTTAGCCCTACCTTAAGCGAAGATGTTATTAAAACAACATTAAGGTATGGAAAAGTTTCTGTACCAGGAGTTATGACACCTACTGAAGCACTCACGGCTTTTGAACATGGTGCAGATATGGTGAAAGTTTTTCCGGCATCCTCTGTCGGTGCTTCGTTCATAAAAAATATGAGAGGTCCACTACCTCAAATTCCAATTATGACTACTGGTGGCATCAATCTCGACAATGCGGCTGAGTTTATTGAAGCAGGGGCAGTTGCGATTGGTGCTGGAGGTAACTTAGTTAATAACAAGCTGATTAAGGAAGCTAAATTCGAAGAGATCGAAAAAATAGCAAAGTCTTATATAGAAATTGTAAAAAATGCTAGAGGTTAAGATGAATATAAAAAGTGTCAGGACTGCTAGATAGCTAGTTCCTGACACTTTTTAGTTTATATACTAATCTAGCATTGCCGATCAAATATCCAACAAATCTGCTATTTTCACAACTTGTTTTGTTCGCAATGAAATATTACCTGCAATTCCTGTTAAAATCGACATGGCCCCATCAACATGCGAAGCTGCACGGTTAAATTCATCTTCAGTTGGTTCACCAAATAAGTCCTGCAATAGCACGGTATCACCGCCACCATGGCCACCTTCACCTTCGACAACTTCAGCCTCATAAGGTTCGCCAAACATTGGCAATACTTTTATTGATTTTTCTTCCAGTTTTCCTTCATCACTTTTCGAGCCACCTGAATTAATGTATGACTGCTCACGAACTTGCATTTCTATTCTGCCTTTACTACCATTGAAAACAACAACAAAACCTTCCCATGGAAGATAAGCATTTAAAGAATAGGTTAGGATTGCTTTATTTTTATACGTAACGAGAACACCTAATGTGTCCTCAATATCGATACCATCACCAAACACACTTTGATCACGTTGGTATCCATCTTCTTCTTCTGCATCAAGGTACATCGCTTTTAGATGTGGATTCGCTTCTAAATCAATCGCAAAAGGGTCTTCCTTAGCATGCTTTGTTCCATGTGCGCGCTGGTAAAATTCGGTTACACCTCGTGCTTCTGCATTTTCTTTACCGTAATAACGGAGTCCACCAGAAGCATACACTGTTTCTGGAATAGTACCTAACCAGAAATTGACAAGATCAAAATGGTGCGTGGACTTATGTACAAGGAGCCCACCGCTATTTTTCTTATTTCGATGCCACCTACGGAAATAGTCTGCACCATGCTGTGTATCTAACGCCCATTCAAAATGGACAGAAAATACATTACCAATTACATCGTCGCGAATCAGTTCACGTATTTTTGTATTATGTGGGGCATAACGATAATTAAAAGCAACACGTACCTGATTGCCAGTTCGCTCAATCGCGTCTAAAATTGATTGTGCTTTTTCTTCATCGACTGTCATTGGCTTTTCAGTGATCACATCACAACCTAATTCAAGTGCTTTAATAATATACGTGTGATGTGTCCGGTCTACAGTTGTAACGATGACAATGTCGGGCTGTTCCTGCTTAATCATCACTTCAAATTCACTAGCTTTGTAAGTGTTAACCTTTTTATGATCATACTTTTCCTCTAAAAGTTGATTGGCATAATCCATTCTTGTTTGATTAACATCACAAAAGGCAAGCAATTGACATGTATCTCGGAAATCCTTTGTCATTGCACCATAGAAGAATTCAGCTCTACCGCCAGTACCAATGAGTACATATTTCTTTTTCATTACACCACTCCTTAAATTAATGAGTCAGGATTTAATGATCTTGTGTTACCGTTTACAATTAAGTGTTTACAACGTTGTTAATATTGATTTTAAAGGATTATTGGGGTTTGAGCAAACATTATGTAGGATCCTCAAATAACGGCAATCTTTCCCATACAAGAAAAAATCATATTATAGCCATCCAAAAATAAATAAATTTGGATGGCTAAAATACGCGTATATTAATTAAAATTCAATGTTTCCCCTACTAGCTGCTTGCTTGTTTGTAACAACAAGATAAATCATCGCAAGGATTGTCAAGCTCATCACAAATAAAAAAAAACTATGAAAGCCGAGCATCACTTGTGCGTTAGCTGGCCTATGGTCTGACAAAAGCCATTCCGTGATGGAACCTTGGACAAACATATTCATAAATGTTACACCTACTGCTGTACCCATAATCATACCGAAATTTCTAAATAGTGCGATGGTACTCGTGATAATCCCTAAGTATTGGAACGGGATATAACCAATCATTAGCTTATAGTTTGGTGATGTTAAAATCCCCATCGCAAATCCTAACAAACAAAGCAGTAAGCTAACGACCAATAGGGAAGAAGACGTTGTTAGCATGCTTAACCCGAATAATGAAGCTATCATGATGCCGAGTCCAATCATTACGACGATAAAGCTACCAAATCGATCGGCAAGCGTTCCACTTACCGGACCAAATATTGCTAATAATAGCGGGTAACTCATTAATAGTAAACCGGAAACCGACGGGGAAATATCCAATACACCGCGTAAATAAAACGGAATAACAACCATTGCTGAAAAAGTTGCCATATAACTTACCACGATAATCAAGCTACCTGAACGAACCATCGGTGGTGCGAGTACGTTTAATTGGATAAATGGGTCCTGCTTTTTTCTCACCCAGTATAGAAATAGCACGAGTGTACTAATGCCAGTAAGCGTAATTGGCCATAGCAAAGCAGTTACGCTACCTTCGCCAATTTGATTGAGCACAAAAATGATCGATGTTAGTGCTACCCCGAAAAGAGCGGCACCAATATAATCAAAAGAACGTTTTTGTTCTTCGGGATTGTCTCTCGGTATAAATCGAGTAGCCATAAGCGCAGCCGCGATTAGTAATGGCAACTGAATCCAAAACAAGACTTGCCAGGAAAACCAATTGATCAGTAAACCACCCACAGAAGGACCTAACAAAGCTCCAACGCCAACAGCGGTACCGATAATACCAAGTGCTTTTCCTCTTTTTTCCTCAGGATAGCTTTCTGTAATAATTGCCATGTTTGTTGCTTGAAGCATCGCTGCCCCCATGCCCTGGACAAACCTGGCTGCAAGCAAAAACACAAGTGAAAAGGAAAATGCTGCTAAAACAATACCAATGCCAAACACGAGATAACCGATGTTATGTATTCGTTTTTTTCCATACCGGTCGGAAAGCTTACCCATGATGGGCAAGCCGAGCATGACTGCAAGTAAATAACCGGTGACAATCCATTGGGTTATACCAAGTTGTGCTTGAAAAAATACCGACAAGTCTGGCAAAGCTATATTAACTAGCCCTGCAGAAAAGTGGGATAAAAATGTACCAGGGCAAACCGACAAAAGTAGTAGGATCGGTGCTGCAGTCTGTTTTGTTAACGGTTTGTTTGATACATATGCTCGACTTGCTTCTACCTTTCTCACAATAGTCACCTGCTTTTTTAATCAACCTAAAAGTACTGTTTAAGAAGTTGTTTGTAATGCATGCCAGCTTTGAATCACATCTTCTGATTTGCATACTGTCCCAAAATACTGATCAATATTCGTTAGCGTCATATCATGGGCGGCTTTCGAAAATGCAGCTGTACAATCAGATAACATGACAACATCATAATCTAGCATAAATCCATCGCGTGCCGTTGATTCAACACATACATTCGTACTAACACCAGTCATTATTAGGGTGTTAGTATTTAACGTACGTAATACGGAATCCAGTCTTGTGTTAATAAAGGCACTATAGCGGTGCTTAACAACAATAATATCGTCAGCTTGTGGCTTTACTTTATAAAAATCTGCTCCCCACGTGTCTTTTCTGCACACACTTGTCTGATTCGCAATTTTTAATCGTTTTACCCACGTGTCTGAATCAGTACTTGGCTCGTGAATTGTTTTTATGAAGATAACCGGCACACGATTGTCTCTTGCTTGTGCAATTAATTCGGCTAGTGGAGCGATCATTTCATCCACCATACTAACGTCTAAGCCTTGTTTGCCTAAATTACCATTTGCATCACAATAATCATTTTGCATATCGACTATTACCAAAGCCGTTTGAGCTGGGTCTACTTGTTTGTGGTCAATCATGTTAAGATACCATCCTTTTTGAATTTCAGAATCTACATGCGAGTTACCGCATGGCTAGTGCTAACTCTTGCAGTCGTTTAGTCAAAATGATACTGCTTTTGCAAAAATGCTCCAATAACATTTACGACACCGTATAAAATTGCTGACAAAATCGCTAATAGAACGATACTCGTCATGACTAAATCCATTTGGAAAACTTGGCCGCCGTAAATGATTAAATAACCTAATCCTGCCTTTGAGGATAAGAATTCTCCCATAATAACACCGACTAGCGTCAAACCAACGTTTACTTTCATCGTTGCGACAAAGTTTGGAATACTAGCTGGAAGCAGCACCATTTTCAACATTTGCCAACGGGTGGCGCCAAGCGATTGCATAAGTTTTAATTTTGATTTAGTTATTTCCTTAAATCCAGATTCAATCATAATGATTGTTACGATGATCGAGATGGCAACTGCCATTCCGTATATCGATAATCGATCTCCTAACCATATATAAAAAATCGGACCAAGAGCGACTTTGGGTAATGCATTAAGCACAACAACATAAGGGTCCATCACCTTGGACCAAAATGTAGACCACCAAAATCCAATCGCTATTACAATACCAAGAACCATCGATAACAGGAAACCGATAATTGTTTCTAAGCTCGTTACCCAAACGTGTTGATAGATAGTTCCTGTAGCAATTAATTCAAGAAAAGTAGCTACAACTTCTGTTGGACGGCTTGTTAGCATTGGATTTGCCCATTCGAAAATCGCAGATAACTCCCATAATACGAGAAATGCGATTAAGACTAAGAACCGTGATAACTGAATTTTAAAGTTATACCTTTTTATTGACTTTAAATAGTTCAGATATATACTGCTAACTGAGGAGGCAGGCCTATTAATTTCATTTGTCGCTTGCTTTTGGCTTTGGGCTGTCAAGGGATGGGACATCGTGTTCACTTCTTTCCTAAGCATGGACATGTTCTTCTAGCTCCTTCCATATTTCACTAAAATACGCATTATATTCTGGTCTTTGTCTTGTTTCGAATGGAGATGGTCGACCCCCGTTAAACGTAATGTTATAGTCCTTTTTCACTGTACTTGGTCGCTTCGACATCACAATCACTCGATCAGCCATTGCTATTGCTTCTGAAATATCATGGGTAACGAGAATGACGGTTTTCTTTTGTTCGCGAAGAATTGTAGATATTTCATCTGATAACGTTAATCGTGTTTGATAATCAAGTGCAGAAAATGGTTCATCTAAAAGTAAAATTTCCGGCTGAATTACTAATGTGCGAATTAGTGCAACACGTTGGCGCATGCCACCAGAAAGCTGTTTAGGGCTATGGTGGGCAAATTCGCCCATACCATAGCGATTGAGTAATTCAAGTGCTCTTGCTTCTGCTTCTTTAAGATCCATCCCACGAATTTCTGCTCCGACTAGTAGATTTTTTAAAACACTTCTCCATTCGAACAAATGATCATTTTGCAACATATATCCGGTTCGATCGGAAGTCTTGTTCAACGTTTCTCCGAATAAATGCACTTCACCTTCCGTTGGTTGCATAACACCGGAGATGAGGGAAAGCAAGGTGCTTTTCCCACATCCACTCGGTCCTACTATACTTATAAATTCTCCTTCTTCGATTGTAAGGTTTATATCCCTAAGCGCCTCGGTTTCTTCCTTAATGGTGAAGTAGCGAAGACTAACATCGCGTAGTTCGATTTGAGCCATCAGAACAATCTCCCCTTTCTGTAAATATCTATTATAAGTTAAGCAAGCAGTTTACTCTTCCACAACTTCTGCAAAAGTAGGATCTACCACTTCTTCGTAAGGAACTTTTTCATCTTCTCCGAGCAGTTCAAATTTTAGCAGTGTGCTTTCTAATACGTCATAATGCTCGGTAGTCATTACTGGACTGATTGGCCACGTATCTTGATTCATGTAGCGTTCGACAGACATTGTAAGTAATTCCATATCCGTTCCTTCAAAGTATGGTGCTATTACCTCTGCTACTTCTGCTGGTGAATGATCCTCAACCCATAAACGTGCTTTAAAAACAGCATCTGTCCATCGTTGGATAACATCTGGATTTTCAGCAATGTACTCCTCTGATGCGATGAATGAAGTGAAAGGAAATTCGCCAATCGCTTCCCCGACAGAAGCTGCATAATAGGCATCCCCAGAATTTATTAATTGAGATGCGACCGGTTCAAAAACTTGTATATAATCGCCTTGACCACTTTGGAAGGCACCTGCCATTGCTGGTGAACTTACGTTCGTAATTACTTCTGTATCTAATCCTTGTTCTTCAATTAACGTAGCCATTACCATTTGTGGTGCACTTCCCGGTCTCCAACCAAGCACTGTTTTTCCACTTAGATCTGACCACTCAAAATCTTCCGTTTCCTCTCTAGATAGTAGGAATGATCCATCTGTACCTGTTAATTGATAAAATATCTTCACCTTTTGAGAACCGTCTTCTTTGTTCACGAATATTGATGTTTCTGGACCTACTAAGGCAACATCTGCCGTATCAGATAAAATTGCAGCTGTACCTTTGTCTGAGCCTTGGGATGTAACCATGTCGAGAATCAAACCTTCTTCCTCAAAATAGCCTAAGCCCATTGCCACATAAGCTGGTGCATAGAAAATCGAGCGAATAACTTCAGAATAGCGAACCGTTACTTCTTCTGGCTCTTCCTCAGGCTCAGTTGCTTCGTCAGTTTCTGTATTCGATGGTTCAGCTTCATCATTTTGTTCTGAACTATCAACGTTATCTGTATTTTCCTCACCAGCAACTTCTGGTGTGTCATTACTACAACCTGCTAAAGCAATGCCTAATACAAACAAACCAATCAAAAAAATAACAGAATACTTTTTAAATTCTTGCATAATAATCCCCCTAATTTATTCGTATTTTATTTGCGTTATTTCGTTGGTGATTTTCAAGTTTGTGATGTTACATCTCTAGAACACTTCAGTAATCACCATCTCCTTCCCTTCAAAAGTCATATAAAAAGACCGCTAATCATGCATACCACAGGCCAAAATAGACTGATAGTATTCATGATAAGCGGTCCTTAGGCCGATTTATTGGCGTAAACTACCTGCAAATCATTAACCACAATACCTCTTTTAAAGAGGTTCCTTAAAGTATATGACCGTTACCGCTTTTTGCGAGTAGGGATCATAATCCTTAAGAATCGTTTCAACTGGAATACCGATTAATGTAGACAACTCATCAGCAAGCTTTGCATTCGTAATATCCATTAAATATCGATCAACAGACCTCGTTAATTCTCTGTGGTCATTATCTAAAGCTTTAAGTGCAGGTATCCGTTTGTGTGTCACAAAGATCAAAACCTTGTCACCAAGAATCTCAATCCTGTGTGAACTAATACCGATACTGAATATCTCTTGATTGATCGAATTATAGACACGAATAATATCTTGCTTGAGAGTTGCTAGCGAAAGTGTATCTTCCATAGACACTCCTTTATGTACCAAAAATTCACTACGTATTATTAGCAACTTTACATGAAGTAACAAGATCAAAGGAGGGTGGTGCAAAATTCAATGAGGATGGAAATACTAGCTCGCTCTTAATAAAGCTACAAGTATCTTTATAACTCTCATAAAAAGTGCACCTGGTTTTCAAATGAAAGTTTCTAAATTTTCTAATATTAAAGTAACACATGATTAGGACAACATCTTCTTTTTTGTAAGGAAATCTTACGAGGTATTTGGTGGAAGTGCTTACAATTAATTACTTATAGTTAAATTAGATTTGACACATATTAAGATATCTTATTTTTTCCTGAAACTATACAGTACCTCCACACGTAGATAAAATCATGAATCCTTACAATAGGATTTCTTAAAAGTTGTTAGGGGGGAAGGAGATTGTTTAAAAAATTATTAGCAAGTATGGGGATTGGAAACGCAAAGGTTGATACACAGCTAGAGAATGATCAATTAACTCCTGGTAGTAACGTAAAAGGCAAGGTTAACATCCAAGGAGGAAGTGCAGAACAGCAGGTTGACCGAATAAACGTGTTCTTGATGACTGAAGCTGTTCGTGAAAAGGATGATAAAAAGTACTATGAAAAGATTGCTATGCAAAAATATACAATAACAGATTCGTTCGTGATTGGAGAAGGGGAGGAAAAACAGGTTGATTTTGAATTTTTACTCCCAATCCAAACTCCGCCGACAATCGGTCGCACGAAAGTATGGATTCAAACAGGTTTAGATATTCCACAAGCAATTGATCCAAAAGATAGGGATTACCTTGAAGTTGAGGCGCACCCTTATATGGAAACAGTACTCAACGCATTAACGAATAATCTAGGGTTCCATTTACGTGAAGTGGAAATGGAGTATTCTAGCAGATTGGGGTATGTGCAAGAATTTGAGTTTAGCCCTTCTCCAGAGTTTCGATCAGATTTAGATGAGCTTGAGTGTGTGTTCTTTATAAGAGAAGATCAGATAGAATTAGTTCTTCAAGTGGACCGGAGAGCAAAAGGTCTAGGTGGTTTATTCGCTGAAGCAATCGGTACAGACGAAAGTAACGTGCGTGTTTCCTTTACTAAAGCTGAGTTAGAAAAAGGAACTGCACATATAGCCGGAGAGCTAAGAGGGTTGATTAGGCAGTTTGGTTAGAAATTTTTTGCTGCTCTTTTTTGAAAAAATAAATATTAGTCTAAAAAAGCAAGAGGCTGGAACAATAAATAATCTATAAATGAAAAAAGTGAAATCGCAGGCGTGATTTCACTTTCTTTCACATTATTCGGAGATATATAGGTAAAATCTTAACCTCTTGCCGCATGTTTCCGTATATTCAAGCTATTAATGCAAGAACGATGAATTTTATCAGAAGTGGCCCTTATTTTTATAAAAAATCAAAGCCGTTGAAATTTTACTTTCAACGGCTTTTTCATCTTAGATGTGGGTTTTGTCCGAGCATCAATTTTATATACATTTCAGTAAGCACTGTTGTGTTATGTGATTGGTAACGGAAACCATTACTAGTAGACATAGAAGTTAATCTTTAAGTGAAAGATCATAAATTGAATGCTAGAGAAAACCTTTATTACTCGATACCATAAAAAGCTGCACACGTGTTGCCCTCAATCAATGATTGATCCTCATCAGATAAAGAAGCGATATATCGTCTAACGATACCAATCACATCCGCGTAGCTTCCACACAGCGTGGAAACAGGCCAATCTGAACCGATCATTAATCTTTTTGGACCAAATGCATCAAATACAACATCCAAGTATTCAATAAAATCCTCGTAATTCCAATTTTTGTTTGCCTCTGTTACCATACCTGATAACTTGCAATATACATTAGGATGTTTAGCAAGGTTATATAGGTCTTCTTTCCATGGAGATATTAGGTGTTCACCAATGTTAGGTTTTCCGATATGATCTAAGACAAACTTTTGTCTTGGAAACTCTTTTACTAGTTCTAAAGCAATAGGAAGATGTTTAGGAAATAGTAAAAAATCATACGTGAGTTGGTAGTGTTCCAATAAAGATATACCTTTCCTAAAATCCTCTCGAAGCATAAAGCGATCATCCTGCTCATCATGTACAACATGCCTTACACCTTTAAAGTATGAGTTTTTTGCATACTTTTGAAGTTGCTTCTCGACCTCATCTGAACACAAATCAACCCACCCGACTACACCTTTAATGAATTCATTTTCCTCTGCTAAAGATAGAAGCCATTCAGTCTCATCTAGGCTTTGTCTTGCTTGTACGACTACAGAACCATCAAATCCTTCTTCACTTAGAGGATCACTCAGCGCATTAGGCAAAAATGATTTTTTAATCGCTGCATGTTCATCTGTCATCCATACATGTTCGTCTTTATTATATATCCAAAAATGCTGATGGGCATCTATACGCATAGATTCACCACTCCTCATTCCATTCTTTTGTTCCGCTTGGCCATGATTTATTATGAATAGGTGCTAAGATATTAAGCACTTCTTCTAACAACTCTTGATTAATAGGCTTCTCAGTATAACTTATATTTTTCAAGATGTTCTTTTCACTCGCTGTACTAACAAGCGTAGTAGGAATTTTTTCATTTTGAACGGAGAATTGAATGGCAAGCTCTGCTAAATCTGTTCCCTGTTCTTCACAGAATCTTGCGGCGCGCTTACATGTTTCCTGTATCTCTTTACTTGCCAAATGCCAGTCAGCTACTGGTCTAGTATTTAATAATCCCATTGAAATTGGAGAAGCATTTATTATGCCAACTTGCCTTTTCTCTAATAATGGAATGTAAGATAACAACGATGTATCATTCAAGGAATAGTGACAATAGGTCATAATAACATCCAGTTCTGCTTTGGATAATACCTTTTCAAATATAATTAATGGAAGACCTGAAACACCAATATATCTCGTTTTCCCTTCTTGTTTTAATTCCTCTAAAGCTGCAATCCCTTCCTCCATTACCTGCTGATAAGAGCCAAATTCTATATCATGCAATAGAAATATATCCACATAATCCGTGTTTAGTCGCTTTAAGCTATCTTCTAAGCTTCTTTTAATATGTTTTTTGGAAAAATTAAATTCTTCTACACCTAATCTTCCAGCTTTTGTAGATAGATAATACGAATCTCTTGGAATTTCCTTAATTGCTCCTCCAAGAACTCTTTCCGCTTTTGTTAGCCCATAATAAGGCGAAACATCGATATAATTGATTCCTTGGTCAATAGCAGTGTGAACAGTTCGCATAGCTTCTTGTTCATTAATATCTCTGAATACCGAGCCAAATGAGGATGCCCCGAAGCTGAGATTGGAAACAGATAATCCTGTTTTACCAAGTTTTCTATATTTCATTCTTTCTCCCACCTTTATCTGAAATAATGTATCTCTTACTATTACTTATCATTTATGACATAATACAACTATAATAAAAATCTAACTTGGTGATGCTAATGAAAGCCCATAATAAATTACATATTGATACGTCTCTATTTCCTTTTGCTTTTGTTTATAAAAATACAAAAGATCCACAAATGGAATTATCTGATCACTTTCATGATTATTATGAAATTATATATGTTTACAGTGGAAATGGTATCTTTTTTATCGATGACCATTTTTATACCATGGAACAAGGGGATATATTTGTAATCCCTAATAATACTATTCATCATGCAAAACCAGAATTTAATAACCCAATAACCTCATCCGTTATTTTTATCAGTCCTGGACTCGTATTCTCTAATAATTTGGAAGGGAATTTTTCCTTTTTACACCTTTTTGAAAGTGTGAAAAATAGTAAGGACTATAAAATTAAATTAAATACAGAACAGTCCAGTATTATGGAACACTACTTAAATAGTATTGATAGAGAACTATCTTTGTCTCAAGTTGGATATATGCAGTCTTCATTGCTATTAACACATCAAATTATTTTAAAATTATATAGAATTCAATGCAGCAGTCAAAATTATGAGTCAAGAGACTTTGATTCTCCAGGATTTTCATGGATTCTTGAAATCCTATCTTTTATTGACAAAAATCTAGGTAGTAAACTAACACTAACATACCTTTCCAATCAGGCATTAGTGAGTCCCGCCCATTTGAGTAGAGTGTTTAAAGAAAAAACCGGTATGAGTATTATAGATTATATTAATAAAAAGCGCATTCTGAAAGCTAAACACTTGTTAGCTAATTCCAGTCTCACGAATCAAACAATTGCTGATCTTGTTGGATTTGATAGTATGCCACATTTCTATAGAACATTTAAGAAATATATCGGCGTCACACCTGCTCACTATAAAAAAGATAGATGTTAATCATTTTTATAATTCTACTATTGCTTTGATTACCTTCTCTTCGGGATTCAACCAATTTGGAAATTGCTCTAGCATCTCATCAAATGAGCAATGATGGGTGTGAAATCCGTTAATCGTGATCTCACCAGTACGCATTTTTTCTATAGTGTATTTAAAATCTTGCTGGTTAGCGTTTCTACTTGCCAGCAAAGTGATCTCCTTTTTATGAAAATCCGGATCAAAAAAAGTTATATCCTTATTCATTAAACCTACGAATACAAGTGTCCCACCATGGGATACATACTTGAAGGATTGATTCATAGATAGCTGGTTACCAGTAGCATCAAATACTTTTGTAGCTAGTTCACTCTTCGTAATTTGGGACAATTGATCTAATCCGTCCTCTAAGACGTTTATAGTATCATCTACCTTAGCCCACTCTCGACTAACTCGAAGGCGATCATCATTCACATCCATACTAATAACACGTGCTCCCATCAGTTTTGCTATTCGCATAACGCCAAGACCGATTGGACCACATCCAATGACTACTACAGTTTCGTTTTCGCTTATGTTTGCTCGCCTTACCGCGTGTGCACTTATCGACAGCGGTTCTACTAGTGCTGTCTGTTCTAATGAAAGTCCTTTTGTGCTTAAAAGGTTAGTTTCTGGTACAGACAAATACTCACACATTCCGCCATCTTTATGCACACCTATGACCTGCATATTCTCACAACAATTTGTTTTTTCATGTCTACAAGCGATGCATTTGCCACAATTCAGATAAGGAATGACAGTTACTTGGTCACCTTTGGACCAACCAGTTACACCTTTTCCTAATTCTTCAACTGTACCAGCTAATTCATGGCCAAGCACTCTTGGATAAGTGAAGAAAGGTTGATTCCCATTATATGCATGCAAGTCTGTACCACAAATACCAATTCTTTTAATTTTTATTAGCACTTCTTTTTCTAATGCATGAGGCGTATTTACTTCCTTCATTTCAAATTTCTTCGGTTGTTCACAAACTATGCTCTTCATCATTTACACTCCTCACTGATCCTAAAGGGATTAATATAGTTTCAATTAACAATAATTTTATTCAAAAATAATTATTATTCAAATTGCGTATATTAGCATATATATACTATATTTTGATATAGTTCTTCGGATTGGGTCTTAGCTATATCTTTCAACTGATTTAAAAGCCCCCTAAGAATCAGGAGGCTTTTCAAATCCACTTTTGATCCTAATCAATTTCAATATGATTTTTCTGTTATACGCATAAATATAGTAGGGATTAATACCTCCAAGCTATACATTCTTACATTATGAAATTGACTTATTCATTAATTTTCTTCTAAATACTAACAATAGTCCACCAGCTAAAGTTACTAGCATACCGATTGCTAATAGATTAAAGACATTTGATGCTGTATCTGGCAGTTCTTCATTATCTTCTGAATCGTTACCTGCATCAGTGTCATCTGATTGCTCAAAAATACCGTATTTACTAAAGTGATTCACTTCCGCATAAACTTTTCCATTTACTTCATCGTAACTAATTATATCGAAGTATTGTATTTCACCATTTTCATCAATATAACCTAGTTTAAGATTTGCAACATCTGACACGGTTGAAAAATCTACTGTAAATGCTAATGTAACTGGATTCGTGAATTGCGAGATAACATTTCCATCTTCATCTTCATCTTTAATTGTAATATCAAATACTTTACTAACTGCACTACTATAGTCAGCTGAAACATCTTCAATCGAGAAAGTCAATTCGCGATCATTGCCAAAATTGCTTATAGGAATTTTGATATTTATTCCATCTCGATTCAACGATAGTACTGCGTCAGCATCTAATGAACTCCACACATCTTTAGCGATTGTTACTTCTGACACATTATCAATAGTCAATTCTTTTGATTCACTATTATAATAGTTAGATAGATTTTTCAACGTGATGTCAGCAATACTATTATCAGAACCGTCAGAAGGGTCTGGGTCTGCAGGGTTCGTTTCATCGTCATTTATCCATTTTGCATACAACGTCGTATCTTCTGTGATAGGCGTTGTAAAATCAAATGAATTAGTCAACTCACTATCACTATACCAACCATCAAACTCGTGTCCTTCTTTAACTGGGGCATTCGGCTCTACTGCAGATGCTCCATGAGTGACTGTTTGACCGTCTAATGAATTACCTCCGTTGGTATTGAACAATACGTTATATGAAAGGGCATTCCACTTTGCGTACAAGGTTGTATCTTCTGTTATTGCTTGAGTAAAATCAAATGCTGTTGACAACTCATTATCGCTATACCAACCGTCAAACTCATATCCTTCTTTAACTGGGGCATTCGGCTCTACTGCAGATGCTCCATGAGTGACTGTTTGACCGTCTAATGAATTACCTCCGTTGGTATTGAATAATACGTTATATTGAACGGCATTCCACTTTGCGTACAAAGTTGTATCTGCTGTTATTGCTTGAGTAAGATCAAATGCTGTTGACAACTCACTATCGCTATACCAACCGTCAAACTCATATCCATCTTTCGTAGGTGCTGCTGGTTCAGTTACCAATTCTTTATAAGCAACTGTTTGGCTTTCAACTTCCGTACCACCATTCTCATTAAACGCAACCGTATATTGTAAAGGATTCCACTTTGCGTACAACGTTGTTTTTTCTGTTATTGGTGAACTGAAATCAAATGCAGTCGTTAATTCGCTATCACTATACCATCCATCAAACTCGTATCCTTCTTTTGTTGGAGTTTCTGGTTCAGTTACAGTTTCATTCTGTCTCACCTTTTGACTTGTTACATCCGAACCTCCCTTAGTTTCAAAACTAACATTGTATGAAAAGTATTTTTCTTCAAAGTAGTTGTTTAAATCAGCCAGTTCCGACTCTTCTAGTGGTTTATCAAAGATAAGTATCTCTGCAATTTCACCTTCATAAAAAGAAAAATTATCTCCAGCCTGTGCCATTCCTATCCAACCTGTTGTTGAATTGTTTGCAAGCGGAACTTGTTTTCCGTCTTGAGTCTGCACAAGTTCACCATCGACATATATATGTTCTTCTTCTCCGTCTTTTACAAACCCAGACACCGAGAACCCTAATTCTGGTTCAGGTCTCTCATAAGTAACTGAGTTCCAACTTTGTCCCGTACCAAAACGACCTAATACTCTATCTTGGAAAGGTGTAAAATATATTTTCCCCCAACTTCCAGCTTCATGAAAATATATTGGAGAATGTGAATCACCATTTTCACTTTTTCCGTCATTTGTCGTGTTTGATTTACTAACAATAAATATACTTGCGCCTTCTAAACCATTCAAATCAAGTGGCGAGAATTCCAAATAACTTTCTGTACCATTGAATTGAAGAGCATTATTTCCATTTATAGTGTCTTCAATTAGTAACGGCTTGTTCTCAGTTGTTTCTTGCTTTGCAATTAAGCCGCTCTCTGATTGGTCATTCCACTCTGAAACGCGTCCTTGATCATCAGTGGTAATTCCTTTATTTGCATCAAACCAAAGTACTTTTCCATCACTAGGTGGTAAAGTTCCAGCAGATACATAAAGTGTTGTATCGGAACGGCTTAATACATTTTTATTTTCATCTAACACCGCGATAGAATAGATATCCGGTACAAGTGGTGCAGTAATGGTTTGCTGATCACCATCAATTCTGATCATTTGTGGGCCTTCCTCAATAACTGTTGTAACCTGCGGTAAAATCCAAATAGATTTTGATGGATCATTTAAATTTTCAGCAAGCTCTACTTCAGCTCCTGGTAAAACATACTTATCAGTTAATAATAATCTATTTGCTTCTGTAACATCTGCTTCAAAATTTATCGTTACTGGCTCCATACCAAAGCTGCTTGTAGCAACTAATGTATAGCTTCCAGCTTGTGTGATTTGATGATCGTCTTCGATTTCAACATCGTTTAATGTATACGTATAATTATCATTTAACTGAAGGCGAAGTGGTGTCTTTTGTGAAACCCAATATGTTTCACCTTCTTGAACATTTGCAACTTGATCTCCGATGTATAATGTAAATTCAGAAGGTTCGGAGACAGTTCCGTTTTCATATTTAATATACAGTTTATACTCCCCAAGTTCTTCTGGTGTCATCATTGTCATAGAATCGCCATTTGCCCGAGTCATTGTATCTGATTCTGCAAACTCTTCTGTACCAGCAGGAGCAAACCAAATTTCATCCCCACTATTGAGCACACCATTTATAGGAATTACTCCTGATGAAGAGACCCTAACATTAGATGGAAATACTCTTTCCGTATTATTAATTAAATCTTGACTAACTAAATGCATATATTCATTCTCTAGTCCTGCATTCATCACAACTTCATAACCCATTACTGGCCAGACATAATTTTCATCTACAAATTGATTTTCAACTGTTGTATTAGGTGCACAACATAACATTCTTGAGGTGTTTGAAAAGCCGTCTCTTACTTTAAGGTCATGTTTTCTACCAAACTCTTGAATTTCATATACAGATCTGATTGCGTTTGTTATAACATTTTGTTCCATTTCGATATATGCGCTTCCTTCGTCAGGGTGAATACCATTAACCCACCTTGATCCATCTGCAACATTTTCATTTCTTGATACATTCAAATAATTATAGGAAATCTCTGAACTCTGAGTCCAGTCATCATTACCTTGTTGACCTAACGTGTAAATTGCACCACAATCGTGAAGAATTCGTCCTATTTCTTCCACCCGATTGTAGTTGATAAAGTTCTCTTTTGAAGTTTGAGTTGGTTTTCCAGGAAGAATAGATCCTGCAGAACCGTCAAAGTTCCACCAACCCCATCCAATACTCATACCACTATACGCTGCTCCGTATATAAAATTGTTCTCTACAAACATTCTTTGCGTATAAAAAGAAGTAATAGGGGCATGTCCGGCGAAAAGGCTTCCGTTATTATACATAAAGTTATTTTGTATTTTAATATCCTTTGGTACAGACTCAGTACCATTTTTGTATTTTTCAAGTGAAGAACTAGCTTTACCATTTAATTGATATTCAGGATTATTCCAATCATTTTCATAAACATGTTGAGGGTGCCCTACAACAATTCCAGCTCCGCCAGTCTCATAACTTACGTTTCCTGATATTTCGATATCCTCTACATCATTTTCGACCGATATCCCTACTGCGCCAGTCAAGTTAATAGCACCATCTTTTACCTTAATATCCCTTGCAGAATCTATTCGAATTGCAGCAGGAAACAAATCGTAGTTACGATATAAATCATTGTGCCAATTAGGGTCTGCAAAAGCTGTTACGATTGTTGCAGCTTGAACAGTTGCCAAACCACTAGATCCTTCTAGTTCGTATAGATTAAAATCTGTATGGGCAAATGTTATTCCATTAAATTCGATATTTCGAACTTGATCTGTACTTGGATTTCCTTCCATATTTACTAACGTTTCTAAAGTTGGAACGACAACGTCAGCACTGTCCATATTCTCTCCATCACGAGGATAATAGAACAGCGTTTGATTCTCTCTGTCGAAATAAAATTGTCCTGGCTTATCTAACCATTCAAACACGTTGTAAACTACTTGCTGGCCGTTTGGTCTATATGGCGACCAGTTAATTCTTTGAGCAAGTGCTCCATATGGTTGTTGTAAAATTGCCGCAACTTCACCATTTCCTAAATCTTCAATATTGTCAACGCTTACAAAAACTTTGTTCCAAGTCATCGTTGTTTCTAGCTCAATATCTGATTGATTACGAGTACTTGCAGGTAGATCAGTTGCATTGAATTTTGTACCTGCTGCAGTTGTTCCACTTTGCCAAGCCCAGTCAGCTTGACCTTTCTCAATTGTATACGTACCATAGGACCCTGGTGAGTTCAATGTTTTACTCGTCATATAAGCTCTCTCACCATTAACATATAACGCTCTTAATTTTTCATCTCTATCTAAACTAGTTTTATACAAATTTGGATTATCTTCATCTCTTTCCCAGCCTGTCACAGCTTTCCCACCGCTTAAAACTGGTTTTTCTCCTGGATAGGCTGCGTATTTGATGAAATGTCCGTTTGTTCCTGAATCCTCTTCGTTAAACTCGATAGTTTGATCAAGATAATAAGTACCTTCTCTCAAATAAACGACAATATCTTCAGTCATGTTATCATTCTGAGATCGAACTTCTTCACGTGCTTTCTCGACTGTCTTCCAAGGTTCTTCCAAAGTTCCCGGATTGCTGTCGTTCCCATCTGGTGATACATAGTAAGAACTATTAGTACCACTGTCAACAGCCTGTACTTTAATTGATAAACCAGGGGAGAACAATGTAAACAACATAATGAATGCTAGAAAACCACTTGTCCATTTTGTTCTCGTATTCTTCATTTTCATCATTTCCAACCTCCTTGTTATGTTTTTACACTTAAAATTTTAATAATTTCGACATTTTGAATGATAGGTTGATACCCTTATATATTTTGTAAAATAAAAAGTAATGAACTTATGTAGGATAAATGTGAAATATTACTTTAGGCACGTGCCTCACCTCCTTACAAATATACACTTCTTAAATTTTACTAATGCTTTCATTAATAGTTTTTTTAACATGAACAGTAATTCTTGTATTTAATATAATTCTTTGTGAGCACAACGAAATCTTATTGTGATGAATATTCCGATATATTATGGACGTACAATTCTAGTTTTACAAAAAGATGATTTCACTTTAATTATTCTTACTTTAAAAATGAAAGATCAAATAGATCAAAGCAATACATTGTTAGTATTTCACTTTATGATTTTATAACGTGAGATACTGAAGTACTTGAAAACTAACTTTTTTGTACAGGCTAACATTCTATCGGACTGTAATGGAGTAAAGACCTTCTCACCGCTACCATTGTGAAAAGGTCCTGACTTATACTCCGTTTTATTCATGTTGTTCCTCATCCTGCTCCTTATTTCTTCAAAGTCAGCTGTATGACTGTATCCCGCTTATCAGGAAGGGGATAAGTATGATGCTCAGGTTTGTCCAGACTGACAAATGCATCATTTGGATACATTGTCGTATTCCAAGGACGAAAAACTGAAACTTCCGAACCGTCGGAAAGCAGTCTTCCATGTTTCACATGCCCGGCAAGTTCAGGCATATTGATTGCACCGATACACTCTTCAAAGACATGAGCATATAATCGATCACCATTTCTCGTATACCTGCCCCATTCCGGCTTCGGAAGACTTGCATCACCGCATCCGTATATGCTTTCCCCGTTGCGAGATAGCCATTCACCTACTTCTGTAAGAATTGTTAACGATTCCTGGGGTATCTTTCCTTTCGCATCAGGCCCAACGTTTAACAGTAAGTTACCGTTCTTGCTGACACACTCCACCAATTTACGAATAATCGTTTTAGCCGATTTATAAGTGCGGTCACTTGCTACGTATCCCCAATTATTGTTCAGGGTAATATTTGCTTCCCAAGGGATCGATTCACCATTCTCATTCATGACTCCACCAGGAGGAATCATTTGTTCCGGTGATGCGTAATCTCCCGAATAAAAAGTGGGTTCCTTCGTATAGATACTGCCCGTTTCCTCGCCACTTGACTCCAAACGGCTATTGATAATGATATGCGGTTGAAGGGAACGGATCATTTTAGTCAATTCCGTAGACTTCCATGTTTCTCCTATCATTTCCTCATACGCAAAATCAAAAAACATAATATCGATTTTGCCATAGTTAGTTAGTAATTCGCGTACCTGTCCATGCATGTAGTCTACATATCTTGAAATCTGGGATTTCTCTCTTTTAAATTCTGGATTATCTCGCATTGGATGAAATTTATCTTCATATGCGGGATAATCCGGATGATGCCAATCCAGTAGGGAATAATACAATCCAACCTTGAGACCTTCCGCACGAAAGGCGTCAATAAATTCCCGAACAAGATCTCTACTTGCTTTTGTATTCGTTGATTTATAATCCGTCAATTCGCTGTCAAATAAACAAAAACCGTCATGATGCTTGGCAGTTAACACTGCGTATTTCATCCCAGCATTTTTGGCTGCTTTTGCCCACGACCGAGGATCATACTCGATTGGATTGAATTCATCAAAGTACACTTGATAATCCTCTAACGTCATTTTCTCAAGGCTTCTTACCCATTCACCTCTCGAGGGAATCGCATACAATCCCCAATGAATGAACATCCCGAATCGGTCCTGTAAAAACGATTGGGAGCGCTCTCTTATTTGTTCTAACGAATTTGTGTCCATGTCTTTCTCCTCCTCTAATGGTGAATTGAATCTATACTAAGTTTAACGACAATATGATATAATTTATAGGTATACAATTAGCTTCTGACAGGAACAAATTAACTTTTTGGAAGGTGAACAAAATGGAATCTGATTCTGTGGACCAGGTTATGGACGATCTTTTGAAGAATCTTCAGGTTGAACCGATAGAGTCTTTTTATACAGAATGCCTGCCTGAATGGAGAGAGTTGGACTATACACCAACCTATAATAAATTCTACTTTATATGTGAGGGAAAAGGCTGGTTGAAAATTGGAGACCAGGAAATTCGGCCTGTTCCGGGCGAACTGTGTTTGATGCCGGCACTTGTTCAACAATCTTATTCTGCTGTCAATGATCGCCCTTTCCATAAATATTGGTGCCATTTCACTGCGACGCTCGCCGGGCTTGAATTGTTTCAATGGCTGGATGTGCCCTATAGTGTTAACGTTCGTAATAGAGATGAACTGGAGCATTTGTTTCAGCAATTAGTTCAGCTGCATGCAGAACCATCGTTTGTTCGCCGTTTTCGTGAGAAAGCTTTAATTCTTGAAATCATTGCGCTGTACCTAGATTCGGTTCCTTTACGTTTTCATTCTGATAAAATTGAGGAGCTTGAACGGTTGAACCGATTACAGAACTTCATCGAACAAAATCTGGCTGAGCCTTTGTCGTTGGATCAAATTGCAAAACACGTTCATCTTCATCCAAATTATCTCATTCGCTACTTTCAAAAATACTTTGCCACTACCCCGCTTAAATATGTGAACCGAAAAAAAATGGAACAAGCGAAAATCCTGCTCAGCACCACGTCATCGCCAATTTCAGAAGTTGCTTCCCAGGTTGGATATTCCGATGCGAATCATTTTGCCAAGGCATTTCGACGCGAAACAAGCTTCAGTCCAAAAGAGTTTCGCATGCGAACTGGTCGTTTAGAGAAATGATATACATGGACATATACAGCGGGTTCATGTTATATCAGGTAGAATTGTCCATTAGATTAGACGTAATTTTACATATAATGATTTCTGCAGTTAAAATAAAGTAAAAACAACCATGAACCCATACGATTACAGGATTCATGGTTGTTTCTATCATGTCAAAAAGTTGTAGTGTAAGTCACCTTTCTTAACCCACCCTAATTTTTTCTCCTAATAAAAGATATTTCCCAAAAAAACTATTACTAATTCTTTCTTGATTCTCGCCAAGCACTTCATCATTAAAATAAAACAGATAATAGTTTTCTTGTATATGGCTACAGGATTTTAGACTATCAATTATGGATGTAATGAAAGATCTTCCTGTTAAACGCTTTTCCAAAATTGTTGCAACCACAATGCAAACAAAGTAAGTAAGGAAATGAGCTTCAGTGCGCTCATGTCTAGAAAGATAGATTGGTCTGTTCTCTAAAATACGTTTCGTGACTTTAAATGACTCCTCAATCTTTCATTGGCCACTGTATATTTCAATAAATCTGCTCATTGTAGTACTGATACTCGCTGGTCATAATAGCATAGTAACAATCCAATTCCTCTTCTTTTCGTTGAAAATTATTAAAGTTTGCCACTTCCAAGTATCGCGCCTGACTTATCAAAAAATAAGATTCTTTTTTTAAAATTTGGAAGTACCGACGACGTTGTGCTGTTGTATTTGGAAGGATTGTCAACAAGATCGTTGGCTTTTTCCATTGCTGCTGAGTCTGCTTTTGCTTTTTGAGCGTATACTCTCCTATGTAATACAACCTGTTTTTCATCTGCGGTTTTAATTATCTTTTTACCACTTTTGATTGTTACAGTGATGAAGATAACGGAAACCAATTAGAGTATGAAAGGTATAGGGGTAGGTGTTTAATATAAGTGCTGTAAAATTAGGATATACATGGACACGTATACAGCGGATTCATGTTATTCTGGTAAAATGTCCATAAGATTAGACGAAAATCTACATATAACGCTTGAGAGCTTTAACCTATAATAAGACTAATCAACTAATGAATGCGCTAACATGAGGATTATGCATAATAAATGTCAGAAACAAGGAGGGTAGTTGGGATATTCTGTTAATTGATAATTTTGAAAATTATGTTAAATCAAAATTTGTTTTAGGAGGTTAAGCAAATAATGAAGAAATCAAAATGGAATATTTTAGTGTTATTGGGAGTCTTACTATGCACAACGATCCTACAGTCATTTGTTACGAATCCAACGCTAACACAAGCAGCAACACAAACAAGTGATCCCACCCCCATATTCAACCCGGATTATAGCGAGTTGATTGGTAGGTCTGATCTTACTCACACGGGTAGAATAACAACTGGTACCCAGGGAATGCCTATAGCGAATGGAAGGTTCGGCGGGCCCGTTTGGCAAAGTAGCGGTAATACGCTTACTATGCAGTTGAACCACACCGATACCTTTATGTTTAATGATGCTTCAGCGGAATCTCAACATCATACAAATGCGGGAGGGGGCGCTCTAGGACGGGTTCACATCAATTTAGGACAAGGGTCTGTTTTTGACGATTCCACGGAACATCATTTGTCTTTATATGATGGCAAACTTAGTGTTAACGGAAACGGAGTGGACGTCAAAGTAATTCCGAATATGGAATCCGATGCCATTGCAATCCAAATAACGGACAATCGTGACACCCCAGGGGAGATCGGCCTTGATTTGACTATGTTGCGTGACGAGAACCAAATATGGGGAGCGCATTCTGCGATTTCCACTCTTACTGCGGAACAGGACGATACAATGGTTGTACTAGAACAGGTGATTCAGGAAGAAGCCGACACTGGTATAGAGGTAAATGATCATTATGTCAACACAGCTGTGGCGGCAACCGTGCAGGGCAGAGATGTCACATCGATTTCAGATAGTATGGTTGGTAATCGTAAAGCGCTTAGACTGAATTTACCAGCACAAAACGGCACCTTCACTGTCATCATCGGCGGAGAATCAACGATGGATGAGACAGTAGATGCGAAAGATAATGCAATTACTAATGCGGTGAATTCTGCGGATTATGACACAGTTTATGCGTCCACACAGAATTGGTGGAGCGACTTTTGGGACAAATCTTACATCTATTTACCTTCTCATAAGGATTTTGAACAACGACGTAACTATTACATGTATTTAGCCGCAATTTCCAATAGAGGAAATTATCCTTCTAAGTATAACGGCGGTATTTGGATTGGCGAGGAGGATACGCGTGATTGGGGTAGCTTTTTTTGGAATTGGAACCAGGATTCCTTATATCAGCCTTTTTTGTCTGCCAATCATACGGAATTGTTGGAGCCGATGTTTAAAATGAGAGAGTCAAGTTTTGAACAATATGAAACTGCTGCAAGCCAGATGTGGGGCGCTGAAGGGATTTATATCCCTGAAACAGCTGGTATCCTGGGCTGGGAAACACTGCCGGATAATATTGCAGATGCAGTGCAGGAATATATAACTTTTGAAACCGATACTCGCTCACAGGAATATACAGATTTTACGAAGAACAGAAATACGTTTCTCGCACCGTGGAATTGGAATATTTTTGGTAGTAATAACCAGGCAAGTTATGTATCGCATACAATGATGGCTACACAGGAAACTGCCGAATATTACTGGCAAGTATACCACTATACAAAGGATCTTGATTTTCTGGCTGAAAGAGCATATCCATTCATCAAGGGTGCAGCGGAGCTTTACAGAACTTATGGTGATTTAAAATTAGAGGAAGATGGGAAATATCATTTTTACAACACAAACCTTCATGAACATATTTGGGCCGGTAAGGACGTAATTGATGATTTGTCCATGGCTAGAGGTGTCTTTGCGGCTGTGATTGAGGCTTCCGAACTGCTGGGAGTAGACGAAGAGATGCGCTCAGAGTGGGAAGAAATCCGTGATAACCTAGCAGACTATCCGTTGCGTTCCGATCCTGGTGCCTTGTGGGCAGGCAGTACAAATCCGTCGCTAGCTGAGATACTCGAGACAGATGAGCCAGCTTGGGCGCAAGGTCTGACTCCCTCATACTTCATAAGGGATTTGCATGGAACGGAAAGCCCAATCTTTAAGATGCTTGAAAAGTATGACGTACTGAACTTGGAAACAAGAGATCAGGGTCTTGATGACGGCGACTGGGAAATCGCTCTCAATACCTATCTCCATTCTCCTGGATACGAAAACCAAGTTGAAAATGAGAGGATTGATAGAAACGGGTCTAGTCGCTTTCATGTTGATGCCGCTAAACTTGGTCGCTCAGATGATATGGAGATGATTTTAAATACGCAGTATGGTGTATTTAGCACATACGGCGAGTACCCTAACCTGCTTTTTGATCAATTAGATTATTATTCGGCGGAAGGCTACGGTACGTATTCTGCTGCACTCCAGGAAGCACTTAATCAAAGCCTCAGCCCAACTCCTGTTGGAGATCCGGTGATACGTGTGTTCCCTGCGTGGCCTGAAGCTTGGGATGCCAAATACAAACTGCTTGCCAAAGACGGTTTCTTGGTTTCTTCATCAATGGAGTCAGGTGATATTCAGTATGTGGAGATTGAATCAGAACTTGGAAAAACCGCCAGAATCAGAAACCCATGGAATTCGGATGTAGTACTGTACCGCGATGGTGTGAAAAGTGAAACACTACCTGCTTCGGAAAATGATTTATTGGAATTTGATACCTATGAGGGTGAAAATATCGTCCTGGTAAGACCAGGTACAACACCTGACACGTATAGAACATCCGAACTAGAAGAATCAGTATATACAGTAGCAAACAATACGAATGGAAATATTGATTACACAGGTTCTTGGGAATACAGTGATGCTAGAGAAAGCGATGATTATGCCAATGATGTTCATTATACTTCTGATAATGGAGACTCAGCTGAGTTCACATTTTACGGAGCCGGCATCGATTTCATAACGGAAATGGGTCCGGATATGGGTGAAGTAGAAGTATATATCAACGGAAATCTGCATGAAACTGTGAACAATTACTCGGAGGAAACATCATACCAGCAAACCTCTTATATCAACGTAGGCTTGGACTATGGCAGGCATACTATCAGACTTGTTAAAAAATCTGGGGAGCGAATGGTTGTTGATGCCTTTGGAGTTCGACTCGAATCAGGGGCAAGTAATGTGAACTGGATTAACGATAACGATTTAGATGTGGTAACATATGAAAATGCTTCAGGAGCAACTAGTCAAAATGAAGGTGCATGGTTTTACACGAACAACCGATCAGGTGAAGGAGCATATAAGGGTGATGCCCATATCTCCGGCAATAGTTCTAGTGGGGGCATCGGTAATTATGTTGAATTAGAATTCTTTGGAACGGGCGTTGAATATATCACTGAAAGAAACAATGATATGGGTGAGGTAGATGTATATATCGACGATGTTTACCAAGATACAGTAACTGCGCATAAGACAGGTGGCAGAGACTCTCAGTACGTGCTTTATTCTACCAACGATTTACCCTTGGGAGATCATACACTCAAGCTTGTGAAGAAGTCCGGACAATATATGATTGTGGATGCGTTTAAAGTTTTGGCTCCGAATACAACTCAGGATGTAACGTATATCAGAATCAGTGAGCAGCCTAAATTAACTTATGATGAAGGATCGGCATTAGATCTTTCTGAAATGGAGATTATCGCGTCTTATTCAGACGGTAGCATGGAAACACTCTCTTTTAATGATGAAGGTGTATCGGTTCAACTAAAAAGCGGAGAGTCAATCGCGAATGGAGACATTCTAACAAAAGCGGAACACGATAGTAGAACGTTGACGATCAGCTACGGAGGAAGAACTGTAACAACTGAACCAATATCTGTCGTTTATTCGGCTGATACTGAACAATTAGAAGACGCTCTAGATACTGCGACAGATTTAGTAGACCAAGCGGTTATTGGTGAGGAACCAGGTCAATACCCACAAGAAGCAGTTGACACGCTAGAAGCAGCGATCACAGCAGCCGAAGCGGTGCTAGCAGAAGAAGCAACAGACCAAGCGGCAATTGATGCAGCAGTGAAAGCGTTGGAGCAAGCGATTGAACAATTCGAGAATGAGGTAATACCAGCATCAGACTTAACTGGCATTATCATTAATCTTGAGAAGAAATTACTAGAAATTGGTGAAACTGCACAGTTTGAAGTGATGGCTGAGTATTCGAATGATAGTCAGCTAGATGTTACAGACGAAGCAACATATAGCTCAAGTGATGATTCCATCGTAACCGTATCCTCCAGCGGCGAAATATCAGCAGTTGGGACAGGAGAAGCACAAATTACAATAACGTATCAAGATGAAATTATACAAGTAAGTGTGAAAGTTTATGATACAGAGATTACACTAGGTGAATCGATGGAAGTGATTGCGGGCAAGTTGTACCGAATTAAAGGTTCCATGGCAACGATCAAAATGCCTGATGATTTACCAACAGGTACTATGGTAACAATTAATCAAGTAGATGAAAAAAATCTAAGCAATGACGGATATGTTGTTGCAGGTGATGTATATGACGTAAACTTTACCTATCCATCGGGCTCTGAGTTTGACGGTAGTTTCACGTTAACACTAGAATACAATTCAGAACAGTATTCGGAAGATGAAGTGAATATATATTACCTAGATGAAAATTCTGGTGAATGGGAGTTACGTGGTGGTCAAGCAATAGACGGTGTTATTACACTTGATGTTCCACACTTCTCCATATACGGAGTGTTTGCTGAAGCAGAACAACAGCCCGAGCCACCTGTAGATGGAGAAGATAAAGATCAAGATGAAGCGGGTGACGAAGATAAGGATCAAGATGAAACAGGTGACGAAGATAAAGAGCTACCAAACACAGCAACATCGACGTTTAACTGGTTGGCAATCGGACTTGTATTCGTTATAGCCGGAGCTGGATTGCTTTTAGTAATTCGTAGAAAGTATAAAATGAATTAATAAACTAGGATGAAATACTGGGCAGATACTTGCCCAGTAGTTTTCATTTATAGAATCAGTTGATCAGGATTTTTCAGGTTTAATACCTGAGGTATCATCGAAGAAATTTACATGGGTGGCAATTCTTTATGATACTGGTGCAAGAGTACAATCAATTGATTTGAAAACAAGCTGCAATCGTCATTAAGATTATTCACTTTCTTATAATAGTAAGACGTAGACATCCACAGCCACAAGACCAGGAATAACATATATCTGAATAGTCTTTATAACAAGCTAAACAAACTCATAAAGATGTTCTTTTATGAGAGAGAGTGCATCCTCATATGGATTCAACGTATATGAGCCATGCAATTTATTAGCGGCAGCGGTAAATTTTTTTATATAAGGTGCAAATGTTACCACAATTGAAATATATTTAAGAGCAAATGCGGAAATCGTAACGCAAGCTCCCCTTTATTGGTTAACGAAAGCTGGCGATAATCCGGTAGAATGTCAAAAAAAGATAATAACCGATGCCTTTAGTGCATTTAAAAGATGTGACAACGATGAGGGAAGTCCTTTTGAAGAGCTAGGTACTGGCGGAGTTAATTTTGATGGTGTTTTAGAAGAAGGCCATCAACTGAAGTTTGGATTAACGTTATATTTTATTAAAACTTGAATATTGGATCGTTATAAATTTTGAAAAATTCCGAAAAATAGTGTTTGTTTAAAGTGCTTCGTAGACAAATGATAGAATAACCAATAGAATAGAATGAAAACGTTGTAGTTTGAAATAAGTAGCAGCATGGTATGCGAAATGGGGGATTACAATGATGGGTAATGGAATGATGGCAGGCTTTTATCGATTAAGCGAATGGGTGATGCGCCTGGCATATGTCAATCTTTTATGGATATTGTTTACGCTAGTTGGGGCGGTTTTCTTTGGGATTGGACCAGCAACTGCTGCAATGTTTGCGGTTAATCGAAAGTGGATACAGGATGAGGATATCGGAGTATTTAAAACATTTTGGAAATCGTACAGAACTGAATTTAAACGTGCAAATTTGTTAATGTTTACACTTGGAGTGATAGGTTTTCTATTGTATTTAGATGCTCGGTTCTTTTTCACGCAAGAAGGATTAATTTACGTGTTTTTTAGTTACTTTACAGTCGGACTATTCATTATCTATTTTATGGTTTTACTGTATATTTTTCCGGTTTTCGTGCATTACGAATTTAAATTGTTCCAATATATTAAAAGTGCAATACTGTTCGCGTTTTCCAACCCGTTAATAACAATCCTTATGGCAGCTGGCTGTTTTGTTGTTTATTATTTAACTTTCAGTGTATCTGGATTAATTCCTTTCTTTGGTGTTAGTTTATATAGTTTTGTATTAATGTTGTTTTCCAATCATTCATTTAAAAAGGCGGAGGAAAAGGCACAAGCACTCAAAGAACTTGAAAAAGAGAAGCAAAAGGAAGATGAACTTAGTGAGGCGAACTAGGCTAACAGCAAATTTGCAAAAACATTTTCGACTTCATCATATTGAGTTTGGAAGCATCGCTTAGGCACAAATTACTTAGAAAAGTCGGATCGTTTGACAAGTTATAAATGAAGGGATTGCAGCGTTTCTCCAGTTGAAAGAAGATAGCAAGATTTGTTATTTCGTTGTATCAGGGTTGACACTTCCTGTTTTTGAACAAGTTCTTGATAAAACTGGTTCAGATTATATTTTGTCTTACTGTCATTATTCATTAAACGACACATCTTTATTAGAGTTATTGCCATTATTTTTTTAAAAACAAGTTGATGTTATTAATCTATCTCCACTGTCGTACGGAGCAGTTATCGTGGCAAACTGTACATGTACCAATACCTAATACAATGAAAACATCAGATTCACATGAAAAAGCCGCTATATATTATTGGATAATAACGGGAACGCCTACCACATCTATTGGAGGTGTTGTGATGAATAAAAAGGGCTCCTTTCAATTTCAGCTATATTTGACTTACGTGGCTATCATAATTTTAGTTTTTGTAATTTTTGGCAGCGTTTACTATTTTAATGAATCCAGAGAATTTACGACCAGAACGTATGAAGCCATCAAAGAACTTTCTTTGAGTCTTACGAATGAAATGGATCTTGAAATTCAAAAAATGGATAACGTGACGCTGAGCGTTGCTTACTCCAACTTGATTAAGGACAGTTTGCTGAGAATTGCCGATACTGAAGATGAACAATCTTACACGAGAGATCAAATTTCAGATATTAGGGAATTAAGTGAGATTATGGTTGCGGCCATAGGGCCTGCCCAATCCGTAAAAACCTTAACCATCTATGATCTTGAAGGCAATCGTATTTCCACTGGTTCATTAATGAAATATACGAGAGAAGATGTCACTGAAAAGCCGTGGTACGATAACGTTATTCAAAGCGAAGGTAGTAGATATATTGGCTTACCAAAAAAGGATGAAGAACTAGCTGATTCATTCTCTTTTTTTAAAAATAAGTATTTTATATCGTTGTATCGCACCTATTATGGAGATTTCAACAATGTGCAAGGCGTTGTACAAGCACAACAGGATGCAGGTGTTGTTTTTAGCAGTCTGCTCGCGCTTGAAAAAGAGAAAGAAAGTAACAGACGGTATTACGTTTTAAATCATGAGGGGGTCCAATTATATCCTTATGATAGCGATGACCGAAATGGTGGGTATTACTACGATGAATTTACGAATTCGGAAGGGAAGCCTTTGTATCTTGATAGTCCTGTGCAGCAAGGTAAAGAACTGGTGTCATATCATGTTTCGCAAGAGACAGGATGGATGCTTGTCGCAGTTACTTCCAGAGCAAAACTAATTAATTCGATTTTTCAATATACGATGAGGATGATCATAACAGCATTTGTAATTTTGGTTTTGACACTAATTTTCACCTTCTTTGGGGCTCGTCGCATTACGAATCCGATTAAAAGACTGCATTCCTCCGTTCAAAAAATGGAAATTAATGGGGGGTATAAACCTGATCAATATGTTGACAGTGGTATTAATGAAATTGATGAATTGCAATCCGCCTTTCATGATATGCACGCCAAATTGCAACATTCTGTTGACAAGCTACTATTTTCGCAATCTCAAGAAATTAGAGCAACGATGGTTGCCCTGTCTTCACAGATGAATCCTCATTTTCTATTCAACACCATCACTACGATCAGCATTATGGCAGAGGAGGGCATGTCAGAAGAGATCACACGGCTATGCCAAAAGCTTTCGACAATGCTTCGCTATATTTCATCAGATCAATCGAATGGAGTGAGCATGAGTGCAGAGATTGAATATACAAAAAATTATTTAGAATGTATGAAAATCCGTTATCCAGATGATCTCAGGTATACGATTAATATAGAGGATGAACTATTCGATATACCAGTTCCGAAACTGCTTATACAACCACTTGTTGAAAATTGTATGAAACATGGTATACATGGCATGAGTCCATGGTGTATTAGCATTACCGGCAAGGTGTACCGTAATCAATGGAGCGTCACCGTGTCGGACAACGGGCCAGGCATGTCAAGTGCTGAGAAATCAAAATTGTACAAAAAAATCAAAGAGTTAGAAAAGTCGGGTAAATATTCCAGTCTTAGTGTAGAAGGAATGGGCCTGCTCAATATATATTTTCGTTTGAAGTTGACATATCAGGATAAAATGATATTTCATATTCATGATAACGCAAGAGGATTTGTTATTACCGTTGGTGGAAATAGAATTCCTTAACTTATATATCTTTCATAATAATGTGATGAATAAAGGGAGGAACTTTAAATGGATCATAATCATTATGTAGTATTTGTTGTAGAGGATGAAACGATGATTTTAAACAATATTGTCAAAAAAATCGAACAAATGGATATGGGGTTCAAAGTTGAGGGAACAGCAAAAAATGGTCAACAAGCACTCGATTTACTGCAAATGAAGCTTCCGGACGTAATCATCACCGATATTCAAATGCCCCAGATTAATGGACTTCAGCTTCTGCAGCAACTGAATAATAATTATCCTTCCGTAAGGTCCATTATTATCTCTGGATTCAATGAATTTAACTATGCTCGTCAGGCGATTCACTTTAACGCAAAAGATTATTTATTAAAACCGATTGAACCCAATGCTCTTAAACAAAGCTTGCTAAAACTGAGAATTGAATTGGATGCCGAACGAGACAGTGTAATAGAGAAATTGAAAGTGTTCAAAGCGGCTAATGGTGAATGTATTGAGGATACGATAGAAAAGTTTAGAATGTTTTTAGACAATAATTATACAAGTTACTTGAAATTGGGGGAGATTGCACAAGAGCTTAATTTCAACTCTTCTCACTTAAGCAAGTGGTTTGTAAAGATTGTTGGAAAAACTCCTTCTGCTTATATCATTCATTTAAGAATGTCCAAGGCAAAACACTTGTTGCAATCCTTTCAAGAAATTTCTGTAAAAGAAGTTGGGGAATTGGTAGGGTATACGGATCAAAACTATTTTAGTCGCGTTTTCAAACAGCAAGAGGGGATAAGCCCTGCGCATTATCGAGAGAAGTACCAGGCTAAATCTTCTTAATTTCAGACAGGCAATGTGTATCTCAAGGACTTCATTATGCTGACAGAGTATAATCAAGTCCTTTTTTTATTTTCAATACCATGCTAGTATTCGACATATTAAGCAGAAAAAAAACACATAAATGTAAGCGTTTTAGTGCATATCGGCATGTGACAGGTACGTTTATAATAGGAAATGAGATTGATAATAAAAGGAGGATTCACAAATGAAAAAAAGTTTGGCTTTTTACGTTATCATCATTGGATTACTTGTCCTTATAGTTTCGGCTTGTGCGCCGAGTGACAGCAACACAGAGAACACAGAGAACACAGAGAACACAAACAACACAGAGAACACAAATAACACAAACGATTCATCAAATGCTGATGAAAATGCCAAATCTGATGTAACACTATCGGTCGTATCATCACAAGATCAAATTTTGGATGCCGAATTGGAGCTGGCGAAAAGGTTTGAAGAGGAAACAGGGATCGCTATTGATTATCAAATAGTTCCTTCAGACCAGTTTAACTCCTTAATAAATGCGAGACTAAATGCTGGAGAAGGACCGGATCTCATTGTATCGCAAGCTGGCAAACTAACTCTAAAATCAACACTGGACCCGGAGAAAAATTTGGCGGATTTGTCGAATGAACCATGGGCGGCTACTATAAAAGAACCTTTTAATGAGAGCGTTTCCCACGATGG
Source organism: Radiobacillus sp. PE A8.2 (assembly GCF_045635475.1). Classification (NCBI taxonomy): domain Bacteria; kingdom Bacillati; phylum Bacillota; class Bacilli; order Caryophanales; family Bacillaceae; genus Radiobacillus; species Radiobacillus sp. PE A8.2. Next base: position 52,480 of record NZ_JBJGXI010000024.1, read on the forward strand.
GAAAGTTTACGGTTTGCCATTGTGGGATCTAGGAGGCAGTGGGACTTGGGTATTGGTATATAACAAGCAAATTTTTGAAGAATATGATTTAACGCCTCCGTCAACATTTGATGAGCTTCTAGCTGTCAGTGAGACATTATTGGAGAATGGTATAACACCCATATATGAACCAGGGGCTGACGGTTGGCATCACCAACTTCCTTTAATGGAAATGGGACCGAGAGTTGCCGAATTAAATCCAGGAATGTATGATCAACTGAATGAGAATGAGGTCACGCTTGCAGAAAATGAAGATATGGTGACTCTTGTTGAGCAAGTCTTGGAATTAGTTGAAAAAGGATATTATGGAAGCGAATACTATAGCAATACTTATGCAGATATGTTTAATGCCATGTCTACAGGAGAATATGCAATGATGTTTGACAGATCGAGTTTCGGAAAAGAATTAGAGGATAATGTGGAAGATTCACCTTATACTGCAGAAGATTTTAGTGCCGTCGTTATGCCATTTTTGGACAATCAGATCTTGAATGTAAATCCGCAAGGACCTTCAAAGTTTGTTTACAAGGATGGAGATCATGTTGAAGAAGCGAAACAATTCCTTGCTTACCTTGCTGAACCAGACAATTTGCAGTATTTTCTTGATCAGTCTTCCAGATTTTCTGAGTTGCCATTCGAGGGGGTAACGCCAAAAGAAAATAGAGTATTGGAAGAGATTAAAGCAAATAGTAATGGTCAAGAGGGTACAGTAATGCAAGCAGGAGTCCGCTATATCGATCCACAATGGACGGATATCGGTCAAGATTTAATGGCTGTTTTCCAAGGATCCATGGAACCAATTGAGCTTTTGGAAGCAATGGATGCTCGACGAGAACAACAAGCAATTGCAGAAAGTGATCCAGCTTGGACTGATTAATTATTAATACTTTAGAGAAACCTACAGAATTTATTTCTGAAGGTTTCTCTTATTAAAGGAGAAGGGATCCATGAAAATACAAAACAAAATCTACCCAAGTTATTTTTTATACGGCGCCCTATTACTATACTGTTTATTATATGTGTTACCAAGTTTTGTAGGTATATATCTTTCATTTACTGATTGGAGTCGGTTTACTGATACGATAAGTTTCATAGGACTGGATAATTATAAAACAATATTTTCGATGGAAGAAAATTATCTACTTTACGTTTGGAATACTTTGAAATTTACCGTTATTACCTCACTCATGAAAACAGTTTTAGGGTTGGGATTGGCTATAGTATTATCTAGAGAAATTTTGGCTCGGAATTTTCATCGGGCAATTATTTTTTTGCCTGCTGTATTGTCTTTTCTGATTACAGGGTTGACTTTTCAATCGATATTGGAACCATCTGGTCTACTCAATTCAACACTCAAGGCTGCGGGATTAGACATGTTGACAAGACAATGGTTATTTGAAGGTGGTTGGCCATTCATATCGGTCATGGCCATTGATATTTGGAAAGGTGTAGGGTATATCATGACCATTTTCATGGCGGGCATGACAACGATATCAAAAGACTATTATGAAGCTGCTGAAATCGACGGAGCAAAATTTTGGGGGAAATTCCGTTACATTACGTTACCTCTTCTAATGCCAGCGTTTGCCATCACCATTGTACTGAATCTTGTATACGGCCTGCGGGTATTCGATATTATATTCGTTACCACAAATGGAGGTCCTGGTGATCAAACAGAAGTTTTATATACAGTTATTTTCAAAATGTTCGGATATGGCTATTACGGACTAGGGACGGCACTATCATCGTTAATGTTAGTCATTATGGTCGTCGTGGGATATTTTGTGATCAAATTAATGAATAAGGAGGTCGATGCATAATGGCCAAGAAAAGATTTTTGACACAACTAGCGAACAATGTATTTATTTGTATCGTTTCAATCATCATGTTTGTTCCTCCGCTGCTCATTCTATTTAATTCAGTAAAACCGAAAAGTGATGCTGCGTCCATGAATTTTGCTTGGCCATCATCATGGGAATTTTCCAATTATAGTTTCGTCATTGAAATCGGTAATTTAATGCAGTCCTTTATGAATAGCATGTTTTATACGGTCGGTGCGGTTGGCCTAAATATATTATTTTGTACCATGGCCGCTTTTGTTCTTTCCAGAAGAAAAACACGTGTGAATAATTTTATGTATTTTTTCATCGTGCTTGGTATTGCTATGCCAGTTAATCATATTTCCTTGATTAAAATCATGCAAATGCTTCAACTCATGAATTCAGGCATCGGTTTAATACTTATATACGCAGCGCTGCAAGTTCCTTTCAGCGTATTTCTCATATACGGCTTTGTATCCTCAGTACCCCGAACTTTAGATGAGGCTGCAATTATAGATGGATGTGGGAGTTTTGGATTGTTTTTCAAGGTCATTTTTCCGTTACTGAAACCGGTCGTCGTCACGGTTATGTTATTAAACTTCCTTGTTGTCTGGAATGAGTTTATTTTACCATTGTATTTCTTGAACAGTTCAGAATTATGGCCAATGACATTGGCAGTATTCAATTTCTTCGGAAGATATGACTCATCCTGGAATCTCGTCAGTGCCAATATCGTTCTGACAAGCTTGCCGGTTGTCATCGCCTATATACTCGGTCAGAAATACATTGTAGCAGGTATGACTGCTGGATCTGTTAAAGGTTAATGAAAAGTTCTGCAGAATTGCTAGATAAAAAACGAAGATTGAAAAACAATCAACCAAAAAGGAGATGTAATGTCAATGAGGTTGGATAAATTTGATGAAGTCTCTAACGGCGTTTTCCTTAAAACTTCGGAAGGGATAATGCAGGTGACTTTTTGCGCTCCAGGTATTGCTAGAATTCGTTACACACTGGAATCGACTTTCAGTGACAAAGAGAGTCTGATGGTTACTCAATCATTCGATGACAAAGATATACAATTTAATGTATATGAAGATGACCATCATTTAGAGTTATCAACGAACTTACTGACCATACGAATTGAAAAATCAACCTGTGCTTTCACTTATCTGGACGCTAATGGATGTCTGATTACTAAAGAGCCTTCCAAAGGGGGCAAAACTTTGGAGCGAACGGATGTTGTGCGAACGGTGTTCGACGATACTACAGAACTTCAGACTAATATTGGGGCAGATGGACTTCGCGTGAATGTAGACGGACTTAAGCAGAAAGTCGACAGGCAAGCTTTTCATACGAAATTAGCGTTTGAGTGGCAACAGGATGAGGCGCTGTACGGTTTGGGTTCACATGAAGAAGGCATGTTTAATCTACGTGGGAAGCATCAATATTTGTATCAGCAAAACATGAAAGCGGTCGTACCGGCACTTATATCCACACGTGGCTACGGAATTTTAATTGACAGTTATTCGAATATGGCATTTCGTGATGATGCTTTTGGATCTTACTTGTGGACGGATACAGATGATGAAATGGAATTCTACTTCATTTACGGTCCAGAATTTGATCAGATTATCCAAGGTGTTCGATATTTGACAGGTGAAGTTCCGATGCTTCCCAAATGGGCATTTGGTTACATACAATCTAAAGAGAGATATGTTTCACAGCAGGAACTGATTGATACGGTAAAAGCTTATCGTGACCGCAATCTCCCTCTTGATTGCATCGTGCTGGATTGGCGTTCATGGGTCGGTGAGTTGTGGGGGCAGAAAACGCTTGATCCCGACCGGTTTCCTGATCCGGATGCGATGATGGAGGATATCCACGCGTTACATGCGAAACTGATGGTTTCGATCTGGCCAATCATGAATAAAGGCGGCGACAACCACAAGGAAATGAGCGAAAACGGGTTCCTCCTTGGCAATCAGGCTAATTATGATGCTTTCCAAGAAGAGGCTCGCCAACTATATTGGAAGCAAGCAAATGAAGGTTTGTTCTCTCATGGAATCGATGCATGGTGGTGCGATTGCACAGAGCCATTTGAAGCGGATTGGACAGGAGCAGTCAAGCCTGAGCCGGAACAACGAATGCTGATCAATACGGCAGAAGCCAAGCGCTATCTGGATCCAGAATATATTAATGCCTATTCACTCCTGCATTCCAAAGGTATTTATGAAGGTCAACGCGCAGTGACGACCAAGAAGCGTGTTGTCAATCTGACTCGTTCATCTTATGCTGGACAGCATCGTTATGGCACAATCACCTGGTCAGGAGATATAGTTGCCAAATGGGAAACACTCAGGATGCAAATTGCGGATGGGCTTAATTTTTGTATGACTGGATCACCTTACTGGACTTTTGACATCGGGGCATTTTTCGTCCAAAATAAACCAGATCTTTGGTTCTGGGATGGCGACTATAATAAAGGCGTAGAAGATTTAGGCTATCGTGAGCTCTACGTTCGATGGTTTCAAGCCGGTTCGTTTCTTCCGATGTTCCGTTCTCACGGTACGGATACACCAAGAGAAATATGGCGATTTGGAAAGCCTGGAGAACCGATGTACGATACATTGGTCAAGTATTTGAAGCTTCGTTACAAATTGATGCCTTATATTTATTCTATGGCAGGGGCAGTGGCCCATGATGGCTATACGATGTTTCGTGCATTACCTTTTGATTTCCGTAATGATGCAAATACGTACGATATTGATGACCAATTTATGTTCGGTTCAGCATTCATGGCTGCACCTGTAATGACAGCCATGTATTACGGACCAGATTCTCGTAAACTGAAAGAAACCAATAAAAACCGTATTGTTTACTTGCCTTCTGGAACTTGGTACGATTATTGGAGTGATGAACGGATCATCGGAAATAAGACCATTTCTACCAGAGCCGATTTGGAGACTATGCCGTTGTTTGTGCGAGCAGGGTCGATTGTTCCCACAGGTCCGGATATTCAATTTACTGATGATGAACCGGATGCGACCATTCATTTGAAAATCTATCCAGGTACAAATGGGTCATTCACTCTATATGAAGATGAAGGCGACAATTATAATTATGAGGAAGGTGCCTACTCGACGATAGAAATGAATTGGGTGAATGGTCAACGTACGCTTATCCTCCAAAAGAGAGATGGTAGTTTTGAAGGGATGCCGTACAAAAGACAATTTTCAATAGAAATAGCTGGTGAGATTAATCATACCGTCATTTCATATTCTGGTGAACAATTACCTGTGCAATTATAAAGGTAAAGAAGTGATAAAAGCCACAATATTGCCGGAATAAAATTCTCCACCGGCACATTGGGTAAAAGAAATGAGATCTAATATCCAAATTAGAAAAAGATCGTCTGAAAGAGAAGTTATAACAGATGGGACAAAAGCGATTATTATGCAAGCGAATGTATGTGAAAAGTCTCTAGTGAATTCGATGATAACTGAAGTAAATGAGAAACTAGGGCAAATTGACATTCTGGTTAACAATGCGAGAACCGCTCCTTTTGAACTAGCTATTTCCCAACGTTTAATCGGATTGGCTTCTTCCTCCCTAGAGTGAATAATGTGAACATATACGGCATAAATAGGGTCATGGCCTTGTGCTAGTTCAATAGGATAAAAATGAAATACATATGTCGTGATATACATGAGAGATGTTGCTTCTATGGAATGAATAACACTGAATGACGCAAGATTAACTATTTGTTTATTTAGATGTTAGACCTTAAGGGAATACGGGCAGCACGATGTAATAATGCCCCAATGCCCCAAACTCTCGATATGAGTGGTTTTATAAGTGAAATGCTAACATCTTGATTACATTTAAGAGAATTTAACATTGGCTTCTCATGAGTTAATTGAACTTTTGAGGAGTTTCTTTTTTATCTTTTGCATCAAATGGGAGACACACATTTTTCGTGGTTGTCTATCAATTTTTCCTTTGTGACTAATTTGAAGCCATTTACACCTGTCAGTAAAAGTAAAGTTAACAAAAATTTACTCAGTTTAATAAGTACTCTAAAGTAGAAATAACAGTTCCTTCTCTACCCAATTCAAAAAAAAGCATTTACTGTTCCAATAGGAAGTTTTCGTTATAATTATATACAAGCTGATAACATGGAGAAAAGAGTGACACGTTTACTTGTCCGAATTGAGAAAAGCGCAAATGCCCGTTAAGCAACGTATGGAGGTGAGGGAAGTCTGGCTAGTTGCTGGGCGCTGGAGCTAGACAACTTCGAATTTTACACTTTCTTACCTGGGAATAAAAGATCACGTGCAAGAGGGTAACATCTTGCCTATATATCCAGAATAGAATTAAAAAAGTGAAATCGCCTGCGCGATTTCACTTTTTTAATTTATAGAGTATTTATGTTCCAGCCTCTTTCAACTTTTGAAAATATAGCCAAGTTCAATACAGAATGAATCCAACTGTTGTTTTTGATGTTACAAAATGGAAATTCGAGGTCAAGTCAAGCATTACTCGTACACACATACTCAAGAGCCCCCAGTTCACCTATTAGTCCTGGTTCAACTTATCTTTTTCGTCTGCTGTGATAATTGTTCACACACAAATTGATGAATTATTCAGATACTACACCTTTTTTAAGAATAATATTTGCATAAAGTGCTTTTTCACTTGTTGCTACAATGGCATAAGCTTTTTTCGCACGCTCATAAAATGCAAATCTTTCAACATATTCGGTGGCACGAAAGTCATAATTGTATGTTTCTAAGATTGCTTCATATTCTTTCCAAATAGTTGGTTCAATTGGATCCCCCTTTACGACTTCCATTAATGCAACAGGGTGATCGTCGTACGTATCAATTGGTAGAAACTGTGTTATTGCTTTAAGCATCTCAGGTATGTCATGACCATCAGCTCGAATAATCCGTTGCGCATGAGAAGCGGCGGGAAAGTTTCCATCCGCTATAATGATATCATCTCCATGACCCATTTCAGCAAGCGTTTTCAATAGTTCTGGAGAAAGTATATTTGGAATTCCTTTTAACATAGTGTAACCTCCATGGATAATATTATAAGCTAGCTTGATGTATGAACAAGCAACTTTAAACGTAAGTGCCCTATCTTGTCATAATGCCTAGTTTATACCAATTCTTACTATTTCTAATGTTTGTTATATCGTAGAGACTGACATGAAATTATAAACTCTAGAAAAAAACAAACGTTTTCTATCTATATGATACCGTTAACACTATAACTGAGCAATACTTTTTAGATGAAATTTTACTTATTAATAACTATTTGTTAAGATATGTATTATTTTATCTTAGTTAATTAATGTCACATGTTGATTTTATGGTGTGTGCAATAATATATAGCATCTTCGAGTTATTTAGTGATGAGTGAGGCTGTCTATGGTAATTATGAAGATTGCTAAATATTTTTTGTTTCCTTTTATGCAGTAGTGTACCTGTTGTAGAAGCGGTTAATGATACAAAGAAAAGCGATGTTATACAATTATATAAATTTACAGATCAAGTGCAAGTAGATGATTCACTAGAACTGTTAAAGGATAAATCGGGACAATATACTATTGAAGAGGTTACTTAAGGAGAATTGGTTGCGTCCTTCGCTCCATATATAGGATAAGGTAGGCAGAGCTTCGGTTATACGGAAGCGATTTATCGAACAACCAGAGCTTCCTGATACATCAATGGGTATGTTTAATATATTATTAATTGGTATATTCATGCTGTTGATTGGTGTCATTGCTTTAGTTGTAATAAAGACAAGGAAAATAAAAGAATAATTAACTATAAAAAAACTGGCTTCCAAAAATGATAATGGGAGCCAGTTTTTTACTTATTTATATAACGGTCCATATGTTGTACAAGCGCGGTAATCTGCACCTTCCGGATCATTTGTACCAAACATATTCCATGCACTTGGTCTGAAGATTTTTTCTCTAGCTACGTTATGCATATTCACTGGAATACGTAGCATCGAAGCTAATGTAATCAAGTCAGCGCCGATATGACCATAGCTTGCAGCGCAGTGGTTGGATCCCCAGTTATTCATTACCGAATACACATCAGAGAAGGCACCTTCCCCGGTTAAATTAGGTACGAACCACGTAGTTGGCCAGGTTGGATCTGTACGATCGTTTAATATTTGATGAACGTTTTTAGGAAGGTCTACTGTGTATCCTTCTGCAAGTTGTAGTACTGGTCCAATGCCTTTAATCAAATTTATTCTAGCAATGGTAATTGGCATGTCACCTTTTGTAAGAAAGTTACTAGAAAATCCACCGCCACGGAAATATTCAGTATTGGCAGGTCTCCATGAAGTAGCAGCTAATGATTTGTTCGCTTCTTTTTCGGTAATTTCCCAGAAAGGCTTCATGGCAGGTTTTCCATTTTTTGTTTGTTCACCTGCACCGTCTAGTGCTGCAGAACCAGAGTTTAGTAGATGAATAATGCCGTCTTTTGCTCTACCTTCTAGCTCTTCTCCTGTAACACGTTTTACTGCATCTGGACTCCAGTACGTTCTTACATCGGCAAAGATTTGTGCAGCATTCGTTAATAGATTACCAAATAGCATCGTAACCGCATTTAACGAGTCATTTTCCGTAGCAACCATGTACGGTGCGCGAATGCCGTTCCAATCAAACGAAGAGTTTAGCAAAGCTTCTGAAAAGTCTCCGTTCGGGAAATGGTCGGTCCATTGCCGTTGCCCTTGGAAACCGGAAGCGATTGCATTATGCCCCATAGCTTCTTCTTCAAAGCCAAGCGCTACTAACTTATCATTACCAATCATTAAATCTTTCATAATTAGTGTCATTTTCACATTCATTTCCCAGTCTTGTTCTTTTTGTTCTCGTGTGCGTTGATTTTCTTCTGGGTTAGTATCAGAGCCTTCTTTACAATATTCTTTCACCCACTTCAATGCTTTTTCATATTCATCTTTATCATAGATTTCTTCATTAACTCTACGAACATACTCTGTCATGTCAATGTATTCATTTCGCATTCCTAAATATTCTTGGAAAAAGTTCTCATCAATCATACTAGCAGCAATCCCCATGGAAACGGATCCCATAGATAAATATGATTTTCCTTTCAGCATTGCAACAGCAAGGCCTGATCTAGCGAAACGGAGTACTTTTTCCTTTACGTCTTCGGGAACTGCAGTATCACCTGCATCTTGAACATCTTTTCCGTAAATACCGAAAGCAGGGATTCCTTTTTGATTGTGTGCAGCTAATACTGCTGCTAAGTAAACTGCCCCAGGACGTTCGGTTCCATTAAAGCCCCAAATAGCGTTAGGCAGCTGCGGATTCATGTCCATCGTTTCAGATCCATAGCACCAACAAGGTGTAACTGTGATCGTAACACCAACGGATTCTTTATCAAATTTCTCCTTAGCCTTGGCTGCTTCTGCGACACCACCAATACACGTATCTGCAATGACACATTCTACTTCTTCTCCATTATAATGTTTGAGATTATCACTAAGCATTTGTGCAACAGCTTTCGCTAGATTCATCGTATTTTCTTCTAACGATTCTCTAACTCCTTTTCTTCTCCCATCAATGGTTGGACGAATCCCGATTTTCGGTAATGATCCGTGGAAACGGTTTTTTTCAGACATGTTTCATTCCTCCTATTTTAGTAGATAGATTTTGTAATACTAATTTTTTAGTTATTCAAATTTATTTAGACATTGAATTGGATTAAACAAACTCTTTGAAGCGGTCATAAGCCTCTTGCCACTTCATTTGGTTCTTTGGTTCATACACAGCAACATCAAATGAGTTGTCTACAATCTCTCTTGCTTCACTTAAGTTATTTAGTTCACCTAATGAAATCCATTGTGCAATGGAATTACCGATCGAGCTAGCCTCAATAGGGCCAGCTATTACTTCTCGATCCGTTGCGTTAGCGGTAAAGTGGCATAGCCTCTGGTTTTGAATACCGCCACCACCCATGTGAATTTTATTTAACTGCTTACCAGTTAGCTTTTCTAATCTTTCCACTACCCAACGGTACTTTAATGCAAGACTTTCTAGAATACATGTAAGTATTTCCGCTCTTGTTTCAGGAACTTTTTGACCACTATTTCGACAAAAGGCTTGAATCGCTTCCACCATATTTGTAGGATTAAAAAACGATGGATCATCTGGATTTATAAAAGATTGAAAGGATGTTGCGTTTGCTCCTAATTGATCTTCTTCTATATAATTAGTTGCAATGCCTTCCTTCTCCCAAATGATTCGACATTGTTGCAGAAGCCAAAGTCCCATATTATTTTTTAATAGGCGATATTGCCCATCAATTGTACCTTCATTCGTAAATCCCCATTCATATGCCTCTTGAGTGACTACAGGTTTCTCTACTTGCACACCCATTAACACCCAAGTTCCACAGCTCATAAACACAGAATTATTATCTTTTATAGGTAGTGCTGCGAGTGCAGAGGCTGTGTCATGGCCTGCAATATTAATTACTTTGACAGGATCCATTAATAGTTCCAAATTTATCTCTGGTAACGTATGTCCAATCGATGTCATCGGCATCGTAACTGGAGCAAATATATGCGCTGGTATTCCGAATTGTTTTACTAATGCCGTGTCCCAATCTTTTGAGTCTTTATCTAGCATTTGCGTAGTAGAACTAATGGTAAATTCATTTCGCTTTTCACCAGAAAATAAGTAAGAAATTAAATTCGGTGTCATCAGTAACGTTTCAGCATTTTCAAGTAATGAAGGGTTATTTTTCTGGATGCCATAGAGCTGGAATAAGGTGTTAATTGGTGCTGTCTCATTTCCTGTTCTATAAAACAAGTCATCCTTCGCTGTCGTTTTTAAGGCTTCTGTCATCCCAACTGCATGCTGTGGGTCGCGATAGCTGTATGGGTTACTCAAGAGTTCCCCATTTTTGGATAATAAACCGAAGTCTACTCCCCACGTATCGATACCCATGCTTTCCACATTTTTGTTTCCGTTTTTCAAACTTTTTTTCATACCTACTTTCATTTCTTCAAAAATCTTTAAAATGTCCCAATAATAATGATTCGTTACATGAACCGGGCTATTGAAAAAACGATGCTGTTCTTCAAAATGTAACCGTTTACCATCGAAACTACTTAAAATTAAGCGCCCATTTGATGCGCCTAAATCGAATGCCCAAACCTTTTTCATCCTATCCCTCCTGATCTGTTGATCAGCTTGAACAAATCTATTGTTTTATGAATCTTTTAACAGTTTTGATCTAAACTTTTCAGCAGCTAAGTTGCGTAAATCCTGGCACTCATCCTCTGATAATAATCTCGGAGTACCAACGGTTGATGCAATTGTGAAAACTTTGGCTGCTTCTTCTGTTAGTTGCATGAAGAAGTATGCTTCCTTCATCGACTTTCCGACTGTCATCACACCGTGATTTCTCATCACAACTACATCAGCATCGTCAATAACTGCTGCTACTTTATCAGCTAATACATTGGTAGTAGGAATCACATAATCCAAATATGCGACTTTTTTAACCATCGCAGGAAAATCAGGGAACATATTCGGGATATCTTTTCCAGCAGAAGAGACGCCGACAGAGTAGCTAGGATGTGCATGTAAGACGGAATTAATATCTGGACGACGACGGAAGCATTCTAAATGCATTAAAATCTCTGATGAAGGCTTTAAATCACTTAACACTTCACCGGTTTCAATGTTTACCTTTACCCAATGCTCTGTTTCAATTTCTTGTAAATCAAAGCCACTTGGGGAGATGTACATGAAACCCCCATCACGCATACTCAAGTTGCCCCCAGCACCAACGACTAATCCTGATTGAACTAGCTTGTTCGAGTACAATCTTAACTGTTCGAAAACATTTGACATGCTCTTCACCTTCCTTATTTTTTATAGTTATTCGGTCACTACACCTTTTTAAAGAATAATATTTGCATAGTGTGCTTTTTCAGTTGTTTCTAAAATGGTGTAGGCTTTTTTACTCGCTCATAAAAAGAAAATCTTTCTACAAACTCAGTCTTTCTAAAAACAAATTTGGAGGACTCTAAGATAGATTCATATTCATACAAATTGTCAGTAGGATCTCCTTTTACGAATTCCATTAGTGCTACAGGGAGATTCGTTTACGAGTCAATCGGAAAGAATGGTTTAATTGTTTTTAGTAATTCAGGGATGTTATGACCATCACTGCTAATGAGTCGCTGTGTAAGATTCAGCAGGGAAGTTTTCATCTGCGATAACAATTTCATCGCCATGACCCACCGTGGCAAGCGCTTTCAATAAATCAGGAGAAAGAATAGGTGAAAATTCCTTTTAACATTGTGTAACCTCCTTGATTAATATATTTATAAGAAAAGCCTGCTTGATGTATCATCAAGCAGCTTTTTATATAAAGGCTCTCATTAACTTGGTTGTTGATTTCTACAGAAGACGATTGCTTTCCGAGGTGTCTCATAACTTCAGTTTCAATCAACAATGAGCTTTTTAAGATTATAAAAAATAAAAAATAGGTTTATTTTTTATAAGGCGTTGACGATTTTCTTACAATTATTTCTGGAGGTAGAACGATTTTTCTTGGTTCATTTGATTCTTTTTCTTCCATGCGCTGGATCAATAGCTGCATTGCTAACATCCCAAAGCTATATGCCGGTTGAGATGCGACTGTTAAAAATGGATTAAAACTATCAATTGGTTCAATATCGTCAAAGCTTACAACAGAAATATCATTAGGAACACTTAATCCAAATGATTGTAAAGCTTTAATTGTACTTATAGCGATAAAGTTATTTGCAGCAAATATTGCCGTAGGTTGCTCTTGTTTAGGTAGTGATATCAATTTTTTAATTACGGATTTAGCATCATCCTGCTTGTAGTTAATTTCTGAAATATAACGATCATGTATGGGAAGCGAAGACAATTTCAGAGTCTCCACATACCCTCTTCTACGCTCTCGTGCTGTTGAAATATTTGAGGGGCCATTGATGAGTGCAATTCTTCGATGACCTAATTCTATTAAATGTTCAACTAATTTCCTGCTTCCTTCGTAACTATCCCCGACAACGATATCTCCATTAAAATTGTCTAACTCCCTGTCAATTAATACGACGGGTATATTTTGATTTCTAAGCCGCTCAATTTCTTTTAGAGATTGATCACCTGTTGGTGCAATGATGACACCATCTACTCGAGTGGAAAGAATCATATTAATGTACTCGGATTCTTTTTCTGCATCTTCATCGGTATTACTTAGGAGAACTTGATAGCCTATTTCCATCGCCTTGTCTTCTGCACCTCGAGCTACTTTTGTGAAGAATGGGTTCGTGATATCAGTTAAGATGAGCGAAAGAATTCTAGTTTTCTTAGATGTTAAACTTCTAGCAGCAGAGTTAGGTATATAGCCGAGATCTTTAATGGCATTCTCCACACGCTGCTTTGTGGTTTCTTTGATGTTTCCATTATTGTTGATTACTCTTGACACGGTCATAGGGGAGACATTTGCTAGTTTTGCTATATCGTATATAGTGACCATTGATTATTTCCTCTCTTCATAGGGGAATAACGTTTTATAAGTACATGGTACCGGTAACATAAATAAATTACAACAAGAAAATATTATATAATTAATATAAAGTGTATATTGTGTTATCGGTAACAAATATAGGTGTTTGAATAGGGTGAAGTATTGTCAGTTAATCGTGATTTCTACATGAAGTGATTTGAAAAAGATGATTATTAATGTAGTTTAGAATGAAAACATTTCAACATTTGTTAAAAGAGTATCCGTTTAAACTAAAAAGGAAGATTTCGTATTAAACCGAAATCTCCCCTAATCTTAATGTCGCGTATTCAACCACAGCACACCTGATTTAGCTAACCTCGGCAACAATCCTGTTACAGGCTGTGTAAACATATTGCCAAACCCATCAGATTTACCGAGGGAACCGAGCTGTCCCTTCAGTTTAATTGCTTTAGGTTTTTCTGGTTCATTACCCTGTAATACAGAAGCTAAGACCTCACCAATCTGTTCTCCCTGTTTGCCTGCTAATTGCGCACTAGGCGAATAGCTCGAAGAAGCACAATCACCGACAACGTAAACGGCGGTATGTGTAGGTACTTGGTAGTAGTCATTCAGAATAACTTTACCTTGTAAATCCTTCTCAAAAGGTAATGATTGAATTAAATGATTAGGTCGAACACCAGCTGTCCATATTGTGACATCGAAATCGATACATTCACTATTATTACAAACGTGGTCTTTTTCAACATATTCTACATTCGAATGATGTAAAACTTCAACATCATTTCGTCTAAACCAGTCTTCTACGTGCTGCTGAATTTTTGAATCAAATGGACTTAATACAGATGCACCACGATCAAGTAAGCTAATGTTCAAATCAGGCCGACTTTCTCTTATTTCGGAAGCAACTTCAATCCCACTTAGACCTCCGCCAACAATGGCAACTTTACCATTTGCTTTTAACTCGCCAATGGCTAATCCAGCACGCCTAGCTCGGGCAATCGTTTGTACACTATGGGTGAATTCCTCTGCACCTTTTACACCATGATAATTATCTTCGCAACCAAGGCCTATAACAAGATAATCATACGGAAAAGGTGCATCATCATGTTGAAGTTCAATGTGTTGTTTTTCTGTATCTATATGAAGAATTTCATCATAGACGTAATCAACTTGATTATGCGTCGGAAAATCTTGTCTGACTGCTCTTTCCGAGGTTGTTCCTGCTGCTATTGCATAAAACTCTGTTTTTAAAGAATGGTACGGATTTCGGTCAACCACAGTGATGCGCACATCATTTGGAAGATTACTATCTAAAAGGGTGTGCAGTATTTTCTTTCCACCATAACCGCCACCTAAAATGACTAAATTTTTCATACCCAATCTCCTAACCTCATACAATTTAAACGATTTATAACCACATATGAGTGTATCATATTCAGGGTATGAAAAGGTAGTTACCTTCTGGGATTATTAATCATTTTTTTCTGTATTAAGGTAAGGGTATGATGTACAATTTAAGAAATAACGTTTATGTAAGGGGGGAAGATATGGGTGACAAAGGCTTGCAAACGGCATTGGTTGATGATCGTCATCCGAGAGTAGTTGCTTACTATTTTAAAGAATGGCATGGTTTCCAAATGGGTTTTCATTCACATGATGCTATCGAAATTATGTATGTGATCTCAGGGCAGTGTATAGTGGAAGTGGAGGACACTGTATTTCACATGAGAAAAGGTCAGTATATTTTCATTGATAGTGAAGTTCCACATCGATTATTTGTCGACAATACACAATCATGCAGAATGCTAAATCTGGAGTTTGTGCTAACACAAACGAGCAGAACTTTTCCATCCATTAAACATCTAGCCACTGAGAATGAGAGTATTAAGGAATTTTTCAAACATAACCAATTATTCATTTTATTAAAAGATGTAAATGGAGTTTACAATACGTTGAAAAGTTTAGTGATGGAATTAGATGATTCCAATGCTGACAACTATTTAATGATTCATATCCTCTTATCACAATTATTCTTACAGATCGCAAGAAACGCAAAAGATGCAAAAAGTAAAACACCTCAACAAACGGATCTAAATGTAAAAAAAATTGTGAACCACCTTCACCAAAACTATGACTATGATATTAAAATGAAAGACCTCGCCACACTTACGCATCTGCATCCAAGTTACTTACATAAGATTTTTAAGGAAGCCATGAATTGTTCGGTAGTAGAATATTTAACTAAAGTTAGAATGGAAAAAGCTAAAATGCTCTTGAGTCAAACCGATATTTCAGTTACAAGCGTGTCAGACTATATTGGCTTGAATAGTAGTCAGTACTTTAGTAAAGTTTTTAAAAAATATACTGGTGTCAGTCCTATTGAATATAGAAAAAAAGCAATCGATCATATCCGTACTTAATATTACTTTCCCAACTATGTAAATACTTTCATCACAAAGCGAGGATTTTACACAAGAATGTAGTGTATAGACGATGATTTTTAAAGCGTTTACATTATAGTGGTGATAAGCTAGTGATAACTTATACGAGGAGGTTATTTATGGGATTCAAGGTTACATTTATCGGTGCAGGTAGCATTGGTTTTACGAGGGGACTATTACGCGATCTTTTATCTGTACCAGAGTTCAACAACATGGAAGTTGCGTTTACAGACATTAATCAAAAAAACTTAGATATGGTGACACAGCTTTGTCAGCGCGATATTAAGGAGAACGGATTGAATATTACGATTCAGTCATCTACAAATCGCAGAGTTGCATTACAAGATGCAAAGTATATCTTCAATGTCGTTCGTATCGGTGGATTGGCAGCATTTGAACAAGATATTGAAGTGCCGTTAAAGTATGGTGTTGACCAATGTGTTGGTGATACATTGAGCGCTGGTGGAATTATGTATGGACAACGTGGGATTGCAGCTATGTTAGAAATTTGCAAGGATATAAGAGAAGTAGCTGGATCAGATTGTTTGTTATTGAACTATGCCAATCCGATGGCAATGCTCACCTGGGCTTGTAACAAATATGGTGGAGTTAACACGATTGGACTTTGTCATGGCGTGCCAAACGGACATAGACAGATTGCTGAGGTGTTAGGTAAACCAAAAGAAGAAATTGATATTATATGTGCTGGAATTAACCATCAAACATGGTACGTAAAGATCGGTCATAACGGTAATGATCTTACCGGCGAATTGCTAGAGGCTTTTGAAAACCATCCAGAGTATAGCAAAACTGAAAAAGTAAGGATTGATATGCTACGACGATTTGGGTATTACAGTACAGAATCTAATGGTCATTTAAGTGAGTATGTACCATGGTACCGAAAACGTCCACAAGAGGTTAACGAGTGGATTGATCTTGGGTCCTGGATTAACGGAGAAACGGGCGGTTACTTGCGAGTGTGTACAGAAGGTAGAAATTGGTTTGAGACTGATTTTCCGAACTGGTTAAAGGAGCCAGCCTATGAATATAGTCAAGAGAACCGTGGGGAAGAGCACGGATCGTATATTATAGAAGGTTTAGAAACTGGTAGAGTATATCGTGGTCATTTTAATATGATCAATCAAGGGGTAATTACTAATTTACCAGATGATGCCGTTATTGAGGCACCTGGTTATGTGGATAGAAATGGAATTAGCATGCCACACGTAGGAGATTTGCCGATGGGTTGTGCAGCGGTTTGCAACGTCAGCATTTCGGTACAACGCCTAGCAGTTGAAGCTGCTGTCCATGGGGATGATCAATTGCTTCGCCAAGCGATGATGATGGATCCACTTGTTGGTGCTGTCTGTAATCCAAAAGAAATTTGGCAAATGGTTGATGAGTTAATAGTCGCTGAGTCTGAGTGGTTACCACAGTATGTTGAAGCAATTGCTGAAGCAAAGCATCGGTTAAACAATAGTGTCTTACTTCCGACGAAGGATTATAAAGGTGCTGCAAGAATTAAAGTGAAATCGGTCGAAGAAATGGCACAAAATAGAAGAGAAGCCAATCGAAATGCTGCAGAAGCGGATAAGGCAAAACAGAAGATTTGATAATAGTGATGTTTTTTGTATAGGAAGAGGGGGTTTACTAATGAACACAATAAAGAAAACTTCTGTGCGCATGCAACCGATAAAATTAGCTCAAGTGAAATTGGATGGCCAATTTTGGAGCCCGTGGCAGAAGCTTGTATGTGACTCTATTATTTCAAATCACGCTTGCGTTTGAGATGCCAAAAGAAAAGATGCGCGCTCATCCAGAAGTATGAGAAAATGCTGGTAAAGTAGCATAACAACGAGGACCAATTGTGTATTGTTTAGAACAAGTGGATAATGGATCAAATTTACAAGATATAACTATTTCTAGCAATACGGAGTTGGAAGTAGTGCATGAATCAGAGTTATTAAACGGCGTAACTTCAATAACAGGCAGGGCATATAGAACAGATCGTTCGCAAGTGCAAAATAAACTATATGTTACCGAAAGTTATGACAAAGTAAATGATCAAATAAAAGCGATTCCTTACTATGCTTGGAGCAACCGTGGTGAAGGTGAAATGATCGTTTGGATACGGGAACAATAAACGGATATTTATTGAAGTTAAAAACGAAAATTGTGCATTAGATAGGATCAAAAATTTTCTTGCTTCTAATTTATCGCTTTTTACTTAAGGTTAACTTTAGACTACTGTAACACATGCTTTTACTCCAAAAGGGTACTTTTGCACCATGGCATTTAATTATTATAATGCTAGTATATTACATATACACCTACGATTCGACGATAAACGGCAAAATCATTGAAAAATGATGACGCAAAACTAAAGGAGCTAAGGGGATAACCTATGCTAGCCAGTTACCGAACGGATAGGAGGGTCTTCCATGTGGTTGTTGTTAACAGCTTTTGTTTGGATGCTTGGCATGATATTCTTTATCAGTCTTGCAAAGGTATCCGGTCATTCAGAACGCATTAGTCAAATGCATATTGCAAAAATTCAAGAAAAACAAATTAGTTAAAGGCGCCTTTTTAAGGTGCCTTTTTTAGTTGTTTTTGGACCTTAAATGTATGAAAATAATAATCACTGTTCAAACTGATGAAAAACATGGAGCAGGGGATCGCTATGAAATATATTTTTCTAATTACTTGGATTGTAATTATATTTATATCTACATGTACACATAGTACAAAAGAACTTTTACAAGATGGTAATGTGTATTTTACATTTATCCCTTCTCCAAACTTCTTAGCGTTTATCTCTTTCACACCAAATCATGTAAATCTACCCGAGTTTTTCGGCCATACAATTATGTTCTTTCTTTTAACGTATCTTTTTATAAAAGTGAACAAAGATTTGTTGGCTTCTGTATTTACAGCGATTGCAATTGGTATTTCAACGGAAATGTTGCAGCCGTTTTTTAGTAGAACTGCGGATGTGGTTGATTTGGCAGCGGACATGTTGGGTATTAGTATATTTATTATTTTGTATTTAATTAATGGTAGGTTCAGCATGATTACCAACGAAAATTAGTAACACGATTAGCTGTACCAAGCATTGTTGAAAATCAGAATTTAATAGCAAACAAAATTATCGGAAAATTGAAACATTAGCGCTGATTCCCGCGTATAACATTACAAGGGGTGATTATATGATCGCAATATTTATTGGAATTGTAGTTCTTTTTGTGATTATTGCTGTTGTTGGGAATTCGTCCAAACGCTCAAGCCGCAGTCGTGGAGGCGCGTCGGGTTTTTATCCATTTTTTTGATGGGGACAATGATGATTCCTCGACTAATGAAGGTGGATTTTTTGACAGTGGTGGTTTTGATGGTGGCGGAGACGGCGGAGGAGGTGGAGGGGATTGAATTTCATGAATCTTCATAACACTTAAGTGTCGATTACACATTATCCTTCCTTTTTACATTTCTTTTCTTCTATACTTATGGCCACTAGTAAACAACAACTATAATGTGAAAAATAACAGGAAGATAAACAACCTGTTATTTTTACGATTACACTTATAAAAAATGAACAATATCCGACGCAGTTGTTGGATAAGCAAACAGCATCTTCTTTAAATCTGATGTCGTTAAATTAAATTGAATTGCTGTTGCGAAGTGGTTAATCAATTCATCTGCTTGATTGCTTAGTAGATGTGCACCAATTATTTGATCTGTTTTTTTATGAATTAGCACTTTGGCAAAAGAAACGGGTTGATTTGTCCGACTGTAAGTGAACCACTCTGTCGTGTCGATTGAATTAACGGTATAGGATAGCCCCTTCTTTGTTGCTTCTTCCTCTGTAACACCGACGGATGTGAGTTTTGGCAATGTAAACATTGCTGTAGGTATCACTTGGTCTTTCAGTGAGCGGTTGTTACCTTTCAAAATATTCGAGGCTGCTATATGAGATTCTGCACCCGCTACAGGTGTCAATGGCTTTCTTCCTGTTGATGAAACGTCTCCTGCTGCATATATGGCAGGATTGCTTGTACTTTGAAGATATTCATTAACACTAACCCCATATTTGTCTGTAATGATATTAGCATTTTCTAACCCTAAATCAGCAATATTTGGCGTTCTTCCAGCACCATGAACAACCATGTCTGCTTCAAATTCCTCTTGCTGATCTGCTTGTTTTCCAACTGCAACATAACCATTATCAGTCTTCTTGATTGCTTGTACTTCGGTTTCGAGATGGATAGTAATGCCTAGATTCTTTGAATAGTCGGTTAAATAGTTAACTAATTCTTCATCGAAATTTTTTAAAGGACGTTTGCTTCGGTGCAAGATTTGTACGTTTGCACCTGCCCTTGCTGCTAGGTGTGCAAATTCAAATGAGATATAGCCACCACCAACAAATAGTATATTGTCTGGTAACTGCTCCAATTCGAGAAAATCATCACTATACGT
This sequence comes from Radiobacillus sp. PE A8.2, assembly GCF_045635475.1. Classification (NCBI taxonomy): domain Bacteria; kingdom Bacillati; phylum Bacillota; class Bacilli; order Caryophanales; family Bacillaceae; genus Radiobacillus; species Radiobacillus sp. PE A8.2. Next base: position 72,814 of record NZ_JBJGXI010000024.1, read on the forward strand.
AAAATGTTGATTGCCTTCAATTGACAATGGTGTTGGACTAGCTCCCGTAGCAATTAAGATTTTATCTCCACTTAGTTTTGAATCATCCACTTGAATTGTATGATGATCAACGAAAGTCGCATGTCCATGATATGTATCGATTCCACTATCATTAAGGCTCTTCTCTATACTTTCAGGAACAGCATCGGTAAATTTCTTCTTGAAAGCCATTAAATCCTGCCAGTCAATCGAGATATCTCCGTTCAATCCATTCGCTTTTAAACGTTCGACACCACTCGCGTACTCTGACACTCCAATAAGTACTTTTTTCGGGTCGCATCCTCTAAGTGCACACGTTCCTCCAAAAGGACGTTCATCAATCATTGCCACTTTTAAGCCTTCTTTTACAGCTTTTGTTGCGGTTGTTGACCCAGCACTTCCACTACCAATCACGATTAAATCATAATTCTTATCCATATTACTTCACTCCCTGTCTATCTCGTTCCCTTACTATAGGGGAGGATAAACGTTGGTAAGTGTAAACTATGTAGAGTACAAAAAAACACCCCTTCTCAGGGGTGTTGTAAGTATATATTTCTTCTTTCTTCATTTATCTGATCAGCTCTTTTGGCTACTACCATCATACTCATAACAAACAAACCTGTAATACCACTAAGTAAAGCACCTACAACTAGTAAAATCATAAGCCTATACCTCCTATTCGTTTCGGTAATGGTTTGTAAACTTAGTATACATCAACGTGAAAGCGATTACAAACTATATTTTATTATCTTTTTACATATTAGTCACAGTTATTATTAATTGGACACAATTGCATGCTAATATAAGTAATTATAAGATAGGTCTGCAACTACCCTAGTTGGTGATTATTCGCAACCGTGTAAGTTTAACGTATTTTAAAGGAATTATCGATCATGTTAACGAAGCTTATATTAATAATTTAAAAGACAATAGTAAAGGGGATACAGCATGAAGCGAAAGCGTGTCTTAATAACAGGTGGAGCGGGTTTTATTGGCGGTAACTTTGTGAGCTACTTAATAAATAAGTATCCACAATACGATATATACAATCTTGACTTACTAACATATGCAGGAGAATTAGCAAAGCATGAGAAAATTGAAATGAAAGATAACTATCATTTCATCCATGCTGATATTAAAGATAGACAAACAATCTTCTCTATATTCGAAAGAAACAGATTTGATTATGTTATTCACTTTGCAGCAGAAACACATGTTGATCGCTCTATTAAGGATCCAGAAATTTTTGTGCTGACAAATGTATTAGGCACTCAAATTCTCCTTGATGCATCAAAAGCTTATGATGTTAAAAAATTCATCTATATGTCAACAGATGAAGTGTATGGAGATCTTGAACTTGATTCAACAGTATTGTTCACAGAGGACAGTTTGATCCAACCGAATAGTCCCTATAGTGCAAGTAAGGCGTCAGCAGATTTACTCGTTCGTGCTTACTATCAAACATACGGGTTACCAATTAATATTATCCGTTGTTCTAACAACTACGGACCTTATCAAATGCCTGACAAGTTAATTCCTTTAACAATTTCGCGGTTACTACAAAATCAAAAAGTTCCGATCTATGGTGATGGTAAAAATATACGGGATTGGTTACATGTACAGGACCATTGTGATGCTATTGATGTAGTGGTTCATAAAGGGGTAAGAGGAGAAGTGTACAATGTGGGAAGTTACAATGAACGGACTAATTTAGAAGTTGTCAGAACAATTGTAGAGGCACTCGATAAATCAGGCGATTTAATTGAGTTTGTCACCGACCGTTTGGGCCATGATAAGCGTTATGCTATTGAAGCTATTAAGATAGAACAGCTAGGGTGGCAGCCATTATATGATTTTGAAACGGGGATAAGGGAGACAGTTGCATGGTACGTGGCAAATCGGGAGTGGTGGGAAGGGTTAATGGGTGGCTAATATTTCTAGTTAGCGTAACCACTTCATTGGCACAGCTTGGAAAGTTTGCAAATGAAATCGAAAGCACTTAAATATATGTAAAAAAATATTTCAAAGTTTGAGAGGATCAGTTAAACGAAGGCACTAACTGCGTAGCATGGTAATTTTATAGTTTAGAGGTAGAAAGAACTATCACTTGGTTCGCCATTCATGTTAGGAGATGCTATGCACATCGTGGTTAATCCATACTAGATAGACTTTTCGATCAATTTTGTTATAGCTAAGTAGCAAGGAGGATATACAATCTTCCTTGCTGCTTTTTAATTAAGAAAGAAACACGCAAAGATTAAATGTGACATCCAGTATAAATAAAAATAGGTTTGTCCTAACGGAGGAACCACATAACTATAATAAAAGTCCAACTTAAGTGATGGATATAAATCTTGGTATCCGCGTAATTAGTAAAAGATAAAGAGAAAATGTTATTTAGATTAGTTCTTAATACATAGAATAGATGTGAACGACGAGGAGGAAAAATCATGAGCAAGATGTGGTGGAAGGAAGCTGTCGCTTATCAAGTTTATCCACGCAGTTTTATGGATTCAAATGGGGACGGCATTGGCGACATTCAAGGTGTCATCTCAAAGCTTGATTATTTACAGGAACTAGGTATAGATGTCATATGGATGTCACCTATTTATAGCTCGCCAAATGATGACAATGGCTATGATATTAGTGATTATAAAGGGATTATGGCCGAATTTGGGACGATGGCTGATTTTGATCAATTACTTAAGGATATACATCGTCGGGGGATGAAATTAATCATGGATCTTGTTATCAATCATACTTCTGATGAGCATCCATGGTTTATCGAATCGCGTACTTCTAAGGAAAATGCCTATCGTGATTATTACATGTGGCATCCCGGAAAGGACGGGAAAGAACCTAATAACTGGGAATCGATTTTTGGTGGTTCCGCGTGGGAATATGATGCACGAACAGATGAATATTATATGCACGTTTTTTCTAAAAAACAACCAGATTTAAATTGGGAAAATTCCGCCGTACGTAAAGAGCTGTATAGCATGGTTAATTGGTGGTTAGATAAAGGAATTGATGGCTTTCGTGTTGATGCTATCTCACACATTAAAAAACTTCCTGGCTTACCGGACTTACCAAATCCCGACAAACGGAAGTACGTTCCTTCATTAGATGGTCACATGAACCAAGATGGAATTCAAGCCTTTCTTGGGGAATTAAAGGAAGAAACGTTTGCCAAGTACGATATTATGACGGTCGGGGAAGCAAATGGTGTTAGTGTTGACCAAGCGGATGAATGGGTTGGTGAACAAAATGGGAAATTTAATATGATCTTTCAGTTCGAACACCTTGACCTGTGGGGGAAAAGTACTTCTGGTGGTTTAGATATTCATGGATTAAAACAAACATTATCCAAGTGGCAGCTTGGGTTGGATGGACTAGGCTGGAACGCCTTGTTTATGGAAAACCATGATCAGCCTCGCTCTGTTTCTACGTGGGGAAATGATAAAGAGTTAAGGATTGAATCGGCAAAATGCTTAGCGACATTGTACTTCTTAATGCAAGGAACGCCGTTTATTTATCAAGGGCAGGAAATAGGTATGACCAACGTCCAGTTTGAGTCGATAGAGGACTATAATGATGTAGCTATTAAAAACTTGTATCATAATGAATTAGAAGAAGGAAAACAGCACGAAGAGATTATGGAGATCATATGGAAAAACGGCCGAGATAATTCAAGAACCCCGATGCAGTGGAATGGGGACGCGCAGGCTGGTTTTACTACGGGAACACCTTGGTTGAAGGTAAATCCAAATTTCACAAACATCAATGTAGCGAAATCTATTCAAGAGGACAACTCAATCTATCATTATTATAAGCGGTTAATCGAGCTTCGTAAGGCAAATGATGTACTTATTTATGGAAGCTACGAGCTAATTCTTGAGGACCATGATCAGATTTACTCTTACATTCGTAAACTAGACGATAAACTCGTGTTAGTTGTGACAAACCTATTTGCCGAAGCAGCTACATTCACTTTGCCGGAAAATTTAACCGGAAGAAAAGCGGAGTTACTTATTGCCAACTATGAGGTTGATGAAGACAACTTAATAGAGACAACGTTGCGTCCATATGAAGCTCGTGTATATAAACTTATCAAGTAATGAACGTTTCTCTTTATTAGCTGATCCGACTGAGAAGAGAGCCTAAAGCAGTAGGAACCCAAAAAAATTCTAGTCACTTGTCACAGGTCAACCTCTAATTTGCATAGTTTACAAAGAACAACTTGTATTCTATGAGGAGGACTAAATATGTACAACCAATATCCTTATCAACCCAATCATTATTACGGTTCCTATATACCTTCCCCTGGTTATTATGGTGAAAATCCGAACACGCGGCATCAACCGATTAAAGGGCAGGCAACCTGGACAGAAGGCGGACCAGTAACACAATGTGGAATTCCTTGGTCGAATAACACGTACATGACTGCTGCTGTTGGAGTGAATTCACCATATCCTTGTGGTCAATCATTGAAAATCAGAAGTATTGCTTTGCCGCAGAGAGAAATTATTGTGACTGTAGTAGATAAAGTAGCAGGATATCCGCCAAACAAAATTAATCTTCACCGAAAGGCATTCGAGGCATTAGGTGCAGATCCTGCTGTAGGGGTCATTAATGTTGAAATTTTTCCTTCCCCACAGTTAGAACAGGAAAAATGGGGGAAATATCTACTAGAATTAACACAGACTGCTTATCCGAATTATGAAATAACAAATTATAATCTTGTCTCAAAAGAACAATTAAGTTCTACCCAAACGAAAGAAACTTACGATTTTATTTTAAAAAACACAGAAGAATCAATAAAAATTCGAGGTGCTGTCATCTATAATTCGCGTACAGATCGGGTAATTTCTTTTGACATAAAGGAGTTATAATTATCTGGTGACTAATAAATAGAACTATTTTAATGACATGAAACTTATGATAAAGTGTAGAAAACAAGAAGGTGCTTGGAAATTAAAGTATCTTCTTTTTCTATTTATTACAATTAGTCAATTTCATAATACTGATTTATAGCTGTTCATATACAAAAAGTTGTATAAGGTATTCATGGGATTGAGTCAGCTATAAAGAGAGGTTGAGTTTCTATGTATAAACTAGGACTATGTTCGGTAACATTTAGAAAACTAACCGTAGATCAAATCATTCGTCTAGCATCTGAAGCGAATCTAGAAGGTATCGAATGGGGAAGTGATGTTCATGTCCCAGTTGATGCATTGGAACATGCTAAACAAGTAGCTAAGTTAACAAAGATAGCTAATCTGGAAATTGTATCTTATGGTTCTTATTATCGTGTAGGGGAAGAAAATGAAAGTAACTTTGAAGAAATACTACAGACAGCGGTTAATTTGGAGGCCCCTGCTATTCGTGTATGGGCGGGAGCCCGAGGTTCGGCGGATGCTACAAGAGATTATCGAGAGCAAGTTATCTCTGATGCTAGAAAAATTGGTTCAATGGCCGAAAAGCAAGGGGTATCGATCCATTTTGAATATCATGGTGACACCTTGACCGATACAATGGAAAGTGCAAAACTTTTAATGCAGTCGGTTGATCATTCGAATGTATACATATATTGGCAGCCATCGATAAACACCTCAGCAAAGGAGAGACTAGCTAGTATTCGCGCCATTCAACCGTGGCTTTCCAATATCCACGTTTTTCATTGGTCAGGTACAGAACGACTTCCACTGGAAGAAGGGAAGGTTGAGTGGGCTAGTTACCTAAGCGAAATAAGTAAATCATCCATCAATAGATATCTATTGATGGAGTTTGTTAAAGAAGATAGTGCAGGCCAGTTTTTGAAAGATGCTAAAGTATTGAAGAATGTAATGGAGACTACTTAAAAGCTACAGCTGTTTTGTAAGCCTTAGTAGCACTGACCCCAATAGCATGTTTTGGAATCAGTGC
>NZ_JBJGXI010000025.1:0-74724 GCF_045635475.1 Radiobacillus sp. PE A8.2
ATTTTACTGTGGAGGAGTATCATGACTAATAGATTTTGCTTGATTCATTATATTCGGTATCGTTATTTATTTTATTTCCGTTGGTAGTAGCTTACAGGATATTATCTCTTTGTCGTCCTCTATTTACATGATGAATACAATTTTCTTGAGTATTTTAATAAAGGCACTGCTATTTGTAATAATAGCTGGTGTGATTCAAAACTTTTATAACAGAAGATTACATCAAAAAATGGATTCCTAATAATAAGTATTTGGCGGTAACAATGTGGTGTAGCCTCATCTACCTTTATTATGATGGGACTGGCAATAATACTTTCTCTTTGCTCAGAAGAGGATGCCTTTATTGCTTCATCCTTTATTAATTTATTTCCAACTAATGCTTTCCTAGGATTTCTGATTTATGGTCCTATGATTGATCTTAAGAGTACGATGATGATGCTTAGTGTGTTTAAATCTAACTTCATTTTAATATTTGTATCTCTTGAGCCCATTATTGTCCACTTTTACAGGTTTTTCTTTATCTGTGTTAACGTTAGATGCTTCTATAGCAGCAAAAAAAGGAACAATGCTCGCATTAACTAATAATGCGCAAAATAATGACCAAGCTGAAGAAGAACGGGAGGAGAAGGGAGATTCAGAATTAACTCCTAAAGAACTACCAGATATTGAGGAGAATAATGAAAATTTAGTTGATCCTGAGCAAGAACCAGATTATCCAACAGACCTTAATGTAGCGGATCCAAATATAGATTCTAATAAGATGACGCTGTTGTAGTATGATACTCTTATCGATAACTTGATGAATCATCATCGATTGAAATGAACGAAAAGATGTATGCAGTATACTATGATGAAATCAGTAGAGATATTAAGCAATACAAAGGTAAAGAAATCTCATTTAATGAATTTGTATATAAAGAAGATGCATTTGCCGAAAATCAGTTAGTTATTGGACGATATTTAATTACCCATTGCGTTGCTGAAGCAAGTATTGTTGGGTTTTTATCTGAGATTGAAAAGGCAGGAACTGTTCCAGAAAATACTTCGATTAAAGTGCTATAAATCTCTGATAGACCTAATAAACAAACTCCCTAAACTTCATTTGAAAGGGAGTTTGTTGTTTTTCTTTATTGTCCGGGCTACTTTAAGCTGAAGAATAATAAAATCAGATAGAATAGAGTATGATACGACAATATTAATAAGTTCAACAGGTACAGAAATTGGTAGAACACCAAAGATATTTACGTTGCGGGGAGAAGAGTCTTAAGGTTTTTCACCTGGGCAAGATATTATCCAGTTTATGATACAATTCATGGAAACTAAAATTGTTCTTATCTTTTTCTTGATGTATTTGTAATTATGTTGTTTGTTTATGAACGGAACAAAGGCAGAATGGCTAATTCAAAGCAAGATTAATCCTTAAGCCCATTAATTGACTTTATGTTTGTTGAAAATGTATTATAGATTACCAAAGATGCTTATAGTTTGTGGTAATTTTAAATCTCTTAAATGTAATTAGAATGATTGCAAGTTAAGGAGGGAGTTATGGTGAAAGAGCTAACGTTAGATATGTATCATGACAGCCGTAATCAAGATTCTAGTATTCTTGAAAACTATGGAATAACTGAACAACGATCTCCACAAGAAATTATATATAGTGCTGACAAACAAGCAAATTCCGTTTTTTTATTGAAAAAGGGCTGTATAAGACTTGTTAATGAGGAAAATGGTAAAACCAAGATAATAAAATCGGGTCAGTTTTTTGGAGACCGCTCGATTTTTTATTCGAAATATATGTATGCAGAGGCATTAACTGCAGTCCAGTACATTCGGATTGAGGATGTGAATTTTAGACAATTAATTACCAATGATGCTAAGCTGGCATTTAATATTATTAATAGTATGTCCAACACTTCCATTGATTTGAGAGAAGATAAGAAATTTTCAAATCAAATCAAACAGTTTATAAAAACGCGTTCAAACATACCATTCTTAGGGAATAAAATGAAAAGGAATGACAAATGTTATTGTTCATAATAGAGTTCGAACAAACAATTAACAAATAAGGTGGTGTCATAATGAAAATGGACGATAATTTTAGTATTGGAGATTGGGTCAAAGGAAAAACCAAAAAGGGAGAATTGATCCATGGTTATTTGAAACATATTGACCCAACAAGCTTAAAAGCTGAGCTAAAAGTTGTTGCTTGTGATAATGAACGTGTGATTGGTAATATCGTACATTTAGATAAAAGTAAAATCGAAAAGCTTGAAAGTTCATTTTCATGGACAGCAGAACAACTAAAAAGTTTAATTGACTTGGCATTGGAAACAAATGATCGCGAATGGTTTATGAGGTTAACGAAAGAACTTAAACATAGAAACAATGATAAGCAATTTAAAGTAAAAGGATCATCTTTCTTTTCAAACAATTACGAGGAACAAAAGAATAACAGTAAATAAAAGGGTAAGACAAGGGCTTAGGAAACACTATAGTTTCTAGAGTCCTTGTTTTTTTATTCCTCAAAATTTATGATTACCTGTTGAATCAATGCTCTAACTAGATGGTACAAGGATTACCATAATGGCCATATCTATATCTTTGAGTACACTTTCAAGACATAAAACTTCCAAGGTGATACAATAATATTATTATGAGACAAGGAGTGACAGGATGAGAAAAATGAAATTAGGTACCAGTGATTTACAAGTTGGTGAAATCTCGCTTGGGTGTATGCGAATGAGTAGTCTTTCTGAAAAAGATGCTGCAGCTGTAATTAACAATGCCATTGAAGCTGGTGTGAATTTATTTGATCACGCGGATATTTATGGTGGTGGATCATCGGAGGAAGTTTTTGCTAATGCAATTAATATGAATTCATCTGTCAGAGAAAAAATGATTCTGCAGACCAAATGTGGTATCCGAGATGGTTTTTTTGATTTCTCTAAAAATCATATAATTAATTCAGTAGAAGGTAGCTTGAAGCGACTACAAACAGATTACATAGATATTTTACTACTTCATCGACCTGACACACTAATGGAACCTGAAGAAGTAGCTGAAGCATTTAATGAATTGTATGAAAGCGGAAAAGTGCGTCATTTCGGTGTTAGTAATCAAAATCCTTTGCAAATAGAATTACTGAAAAAGTATGTTAAGCAAGACTTGATGATTAATCAACTGCAATTGAGTATTATGTTTACACCGATGATTGATGCCGGATTTAACGTGAATATGCAGCATGATGCTGCGATTGTGCGGGATGGTAGTGTACTGGATTACAGTCGTTTAAATGATATGACAATCCAAGCATGGTCACCATTCCAACATGGAATGTTTAAAGGTGTATTTGTAGGAAATGAAGATTTCCCGGAAGTAAATGCAAAGTTGCAAGAGCTCGCTGAGAAGTATGATGTAACCGATTCTGCAATCGCAACGGCATGGATTCTACGTCATCCAGCAAAAATTCAACCAGTTGTTGGTACGATGAATACACAGCGTTTAACAGACATTTCAAAAGCATCGGATATTCAGTTAACTAGACAAGAATGGTATGAATTATATCGAGCAGCAGGTAATGATTTACCATAATAAAAACTTGACCATCGTCTAACCATAACATAACCAATTTAAACAACTTACTGCACTTTATTTAATGAGTTGATTTGATCGTTACTAGGTATCGATTTTTTCTTATTCTTTAAGAGTACATCACCTGCATGGAAAAAGAATGATGAGTGATAAAGTATCGGGTTATAAGTTCTGAATGTGAATGGAGACAGTCCTGCACCTGCGATTGAAGGTCAGGACTGTCTTCTATAATTTGGGTTGTAAGAAGGACTCTGTCCAAGGTTTGACAGTGTTCAGTACATTTAATTTCTGATTTTAGATGAAAAGTCGAATCATACCGGTTATCGCCATAATTGAACTTATTCCAGTACCAACAATCCATTTAATCAAATTGAGGTGACGTTCGTTTGCATCAGCTTCCATTTTTTCTTTTAAATTCTCGAGATCAGATGCAGTTACTAACTTTTCTTCTTTCATTAGTCGCTCAAAGGTAACCGTCACATCATTTGCTTCTGTTTTTTTCTTGATTTTTTCATCAAGATTTTGCACCTTATTATCGATATCCTTTATTTTTTCTTCCATACCTTCCACGCGAGTAATTATATCTTTCATAATAATCACTCCTTCTTTACACATATCATTTGCTTGTACAGAATCCTCCTACAGTATAGATATTCCATAAGCTCTGGATTCGGAAAGGCGAGTGAGTAGTAAAAGAAAAAAGAGGCTAACTAATTGTCATACTAGTGAGTCTGTAAAAGGGCGCCCTAATAAAGGACACCCAGCTTAAATGAATTAATTTTATTTATATTTCGTCTAACTCCATTAACATATATCTTCTTGTATTTGGACCATAAATACCGTCATTTGCCAACGCAGCATACATGGATTGAAATCTACGTACAGCGTCTTCTGTTAATGGACCGTATATTCCATCAATGTGTTCAGGATCATAGTTTAATCTTTTAAGAGCTCGCTGGACCTGTTTAACTTCTTGCCCTTCATCCCCATTACTTAATATACCTTCTGGTAATGGAAAATCATTAATGGGCTTGCTTGTATTTAATATTTCTTTTAATTTATCTAAAGTTTTTGGTCCGACGAGCCCATCAACTGTTAAACCGTGTTGTCTCTGAAATCGCATAACAGATCGCTGTGTTTCACTACCATAAATGCCGTCTGCACCATAAATTGGTAATGAGAATCCAGTTCTAATTAAATCTTGTTGCACTTCTTTAACAAATTGTCCTTCATCACCTATATCTAAAGGTAGATCAACTGAGGAACCACCTACAACAGGTTCTTCAATAGTATTATCATTTTGGAAATACCGTCTATATGATCGCTCAACGTCCTGGATAAAATCGTCCCATGAGATACCATGTGTGTTTAATGCGTTTTGTGGATCGGTTCTACGGCCAGGATCTAGTGTACTATGTGCAACAATATCTTGACTCGGATCTAATTGATATTCATTTACAAGGTAAGCATGATACCAAACATATCGACTATAAGATTCTTCAAAATTAATACCAGGACCAAAACAAAGTTCAACACCAATGGCAGCATCGTTTGCATCTTCTCCGAACATGCGATTATCCGTCGAAACATTGTAACGAACATGCCATGCCTTTTCGTTTAGAGGAATCATTTCTAAAATATAGTTATCATCAATAAATGTATGGGCTGATGCTAATGGATCGGAATTTTCAAAGTAATTTCTATTTGCGTATGCGGAAGAGCCGGGGTTTCCTGTATCGTGACTGACGATGAATTGCACGTCTTGTATTGATTCTCCAGATCGGGAATTTCCGAAGTTAATATAATCTCTAACGATATTATACTTCATTACTTCACCTCATTTTTGTATAGAAAATTTTCCATATATACTTATATATTACGATTTATTCATTTGTGTGAGTGAATTACAGTCTCGATAATCTAATACCCAGCTAATAAAATTGTAAGGTGTTCTATGTTATGATAAAGTTTTCTATCAGATGAATAAATCACAAGGGGACGTTTTAGATGGACAGTTTTAATCAGCAATTTATTTATTCAATATCTATTATTCTTTTAGGTTACCTTCTAAAACGATTTGATATTATTCGAGAGCGTGAAGGTGAGGGTTTAACAAGAATTGTGTTGAATGTAACACTTCCTTGCTTAATTATTTTTAGTTTCAGCGATATGAAAATTGATCTTTCTTTAATATTACTGCCTTTAATCGCAATTTTATATGGTTTGTTAGTTACATCTATCGGGCTATTCGTTTTCAAAGCAGAACAGGCGCATGTAAAAGGGATGCTGCTGATGATGATCCCTGGATTTAATATAGGATTATTCGCATTTCCGCTGATTGAGGGGATATGGGGACTTGAAGGGCTAAAATACTTTGGTATGTATGATGCTGGGAATGCCATGATTAACTTCGGATTATGCTATATAATAGCCGCTTATTTTTCTCAAGGGGATGTTCAACCAGATTGGAGGCAAATTGCAAAAAAAATTACTAGGTCCATACCCCTAGTAACTTATCTTATAGCATGTCTTATTGCTATTATTGGCTGGAAGCTGCCATCAACTGTATTAGAAGTGTCGGGAATTATTTCACAAGCGAATATGCCATTATGTCTCCTATTACTAGGTATCTATTTAAATTTTAGATTTGATAAAAGAAACATACAATTAATAACTAAATTTCTAAGTATTCGTTATTTTTTTGGACTTGTGATTGGTCTTAGTTTGTTTTGGCTCTTACCGGTGGATGATATGTTCCGTTACACATTATTAGTTAGCTTTATTTTACCGACATCGACAGCATCGATCGCTTATTCAGTGGAATTTGGTTATGATACAAAATTTGTCGGGACGATTTCAAATTTAACGATGATTATTAGTTTTATACTCGTATGGATTACGGCAAACCTTTTACTTTAAAAATGAAGCCTAAAAAGTGGAGGATGCGCATTTTGCATCCTCCAGTATTTTAGTCAATATTAGTTATAGAAAGATGCGCCTACGATAATTAACAAGATGAATAAAACGACGATAAGCGCAAAACCGCCGCCAGCACCGTTACCAGTACCACAGTTTGCACCATATCCACCGCCATAGCCAGCACCGCCATAGCCTCCGTAACCAAAGCCCATATAATTCACCACCTTTTTCTCTTTATAGATTAGTCTATGTAGAAAATGGTTGAATTGGAAAGGGCATATGTCTATATGACGTTCAATTTAGGCGTGAAATTTATCATTAGAAAAACTAAATTTCAAGAAGTTGGAAAATACACTTTATTAATTTGTTAAGATGTATTATTCTATAATAGTTGTATATTGTTTGCGGACATTAGTTTTTTTGTAACACCAAAAGGAGGGATGTATCATGTCGATTGAGGAATTAATTAGACAGCAGGCATTTTATCACTATTATCAACCGATCATTGACTTTAAATCGTGGAAAAGAATCGGCAATGAGGTTCTATTACGTTCAAAGATGTTTGCATATCCCGAGGATGCTTTTGACGTTGCAAAGGAAGAAAATAAATTATTTGAATTAGATACATATTCGATTGAGCAAGCTATTCGGTCTCATCAACGAACAAGCTATAATTGTAAAAGGTTTTTATTATTTATAAATGTGTATCCATCAACCATACAAAATCCAGACTTTTTGCCATTTATTGAAAAAATATTATCCGATCCGTCGATTCATCACAAAATTGTTCTAGAAATTAATGAGGCAGAAAAAATCGACAACTATAGTACTTTTAAGGAAGCGCTTGAGACACTAAGAGCTATTGGTATCTTAATTGCAATGGATGATCTTGGTATGGGGCATTTAGAATTGCAAAATATTATTGAATTAAAGCCTGATTTTATTAAATTAGATAAGTATTTTGCAAGTGGAATTGAAGGTTCCCCAGAAAAACAAAGAATTGTTGAATTAGTGCAAAGCTATTGTAGCCAGTTTAATATTTCGCTAATTTTGGAAGGAATAGAAACCCCTGTGTCATTGGCGACAGCAAAATCGATCGGTATTCATTTAGGTCAAGGATTTGCAACAGGTCGACCAGAATTATTAGATGATTAATAAACTCGCCATGAAAAAATGGAACACATTCCTGTGATGTGTTCCATTTTCAAAAGATAAGAAAAGTATAGAAAATTCGATGATGTCTAGCTCCAGCACCAGCAACTAGCGAGATTTCCCTCACTTCCCGACACGAGTGCCGGGCAAGAGTCATGAAAATGTCTTCAGTGGGACGAGTGATCGCACTAAGGAAATCCACAATAATATACACCGCTGAAATAAGTGAGTTTATTGTTTCCAGTCCGTTGATAAACGGGCGCCCCGCATTTTTCTTATTTCACTAAACCAATAGACTTCAAACCATTATATATTCCAGAATTCGTAACGTCAGTAGTTTTATGTTTGGCATAAGCAAATAAGTTGGGGCTAGCGTTACCCATAGCGAATCCTTCTCCAACGGATTGAAGCATTTCTTTGTCGTTCATTCCGTCACCAAATGCAATGGCTTGATTCGGATCGATTTCTAGTAAATCTAACATTATTTTCACAGCAAAGCCCTTATTTACATTTGTTTGTATAGCGTCATAACAATTTCGAAGTCCATCAACATTTACCTGGGAAAAGTAAAAGTTATCGTCTTCGCTATTATAAAGTGCGGGATCATGTTCACTCAAATTAATTAAAGTTACCCCTAATATCTTATCAATAATTGCTGGTGTAAACGACTCATTGTAGCGCAAATGGAACTTTTTAATAAACAGTTCTGTATTTGGTGCGTTAATATTAGTAAATACATTTTTTGCATTTGTATATAAGACCATTTCATGGCCATTTTCTTTTGCAATTTCAACGAAGCGTTCTATTGTGCTAGGATTCATCGTTTCATTAACTATTATCTTTTCGTCATAAATTCCATAAGCGCCATTGTATCCGATAAAAGATTTTACATTTAATTGTTCTGCTATTTCTTTAACCTCATGTAAAGGTCTTCCTGTTGCTAAAACCACTTCAATCCCTGCTTGTTGGACTTGTTTAACAGCAGATTTTGTAGAATCCTCAATTACATCATCGGGTCTTAATACGGTACCGTCGATATCCAAAAATAATGCCTTATAATTAGTCATTTCTTTCTCCTTTTAATACACCATTATCTTGATTTCTTCGTACAGTTTACCATAAATTATAGCTCTAAATCATAAATATTTGTTTAATAGAATTCAAACGGGGAAAAGTATCAATATAAAGAGCAAAAGAGGAGGATTTACATGACTAAAAAATTGGAAGCATACTTTAAAAATGAAGATGATGCAGAAACAGTTCATGCAGAATTAAATCGTTTCAATGTAAGTAACGTAAGTGTGGAAGAAATTCCTGAAGGTGATGAAAGATTTCTTGTTCCAATTTTCCCAATTAATAATAGTGGATCATCAGGTGGAGGTGGTCTTGTTGCTGGCTTAGGGGAATTTGGTGAGCCCACACAAACTGATCAACGAAGACACCTACTATCATTTGAGATAGAAGAAAAGGATTTTCAAGAAGCGTTGAATATCGTAAAAAAAAGTGAAGGATATATTGCGAAAGATAGCTAGAAAAAGGGAGGGTGTAGTGCTCTCCTCTAAACTTTTGTAGCAGGGATGAGGTATAAGTAATGGCATCTGGCTGTTTGCTTATACTTTTTTTGTTCTTATTTATCTAGAAAATGAGTATTAAAAGTATGCATTCCTATTCTTTCAACTGTTATAATCTATATATGGATTATAACAGTGCTGAAAAGAGAATGAAGAGAAACGGGAATGAGGGAATAGTCAGATGAATACAATTGAAGAAATGATAAAACTGACTGGTTTTTTACGGAAAAGTATAATGAAACGCTATATTAAAACATTTAAACAAAATAAATTGGCTAATGGAGAGAATCTATTAGATGTTGCAGCACCAGAAGATAAACCAACTGAGTTAATGTTTGTCACTGATAGAAGGGTCTTTTATTTCAAAATGAATACGAAGGATACAGCAGTAGATAAGATCTTTGAACATACAGCTATAACTAACTGTGAACTATCGAGTGATGCTACTATTTCACAGATAAACATTAATACAGCGTCAGAATCTATGTCGATTTCAAAGGTTCCAAATCAAATTGCAGAAAAAATTAAAGAAACAATTGATGGATTTAAATCAGTTAACTAGAGTGATTAAATACTTGCACAAATAACAGCGTGTCTTTCTTTGCATAAGGGAAGATACGCTTTCTTTTTGTTGTTTTAATGTGAACACTAATCATTTTAAACGCTAAGGAAGACTTGCTAATAAAAAAATATTAATTTGTATTGACGTATGCATGTATATACATGTTTGGTAACATATTTACGCATTTTAGGAGGGGATAATAAAATGGGTAAATATTCTGAGTCGGCAAAGCAGTTACTGGAGTATGTTGGTGGGTCCGATAATATTTCTGTAGTAACACATTGTGCAACACGAATGCGTTTTGTGTTAAATGTTTTAAAACAAGCAGATGTATAAATGTATGCCGATTAATATGCACAATTAGCTTTATTGCGCTATAGGTATAAAAGGAGAAACAGGAGCTGAGATACTCATTCATATTGGAATTGAAACGGTTTCGATGAATGTGGAAGGCTTTACTGCTCATGTGAAACAAGGTGATAAAGTAAAACGTGGCGAGAAATTGGTCAGTTTTGAACTTGATACTGTTAAAAACAAGGCTGCAAGTGTGATCATACCAGTGATTATTACGAAAGGTGATGCTATTTCAATTTTTTCAAAAGACGCTGATTCTAATACAGTTGCTGGAGAAACAGAAGTAATGATTGTCAAAGTAGCTGAATAATTAGACAACCACAAAGCAAAAAGTGTAGTTTCAACTAGACTTTTTGCTTTGTAACAGATTTAGATGTTATAGGAATGGGAAATTAACCCAATAATTATACCGAGAATAAAATAAAAGGTTATAAGCTTCCAACTCCCTTTTTTCTTAATAAAATGGAAAAAAGCTAAATAAATAAAAAATAAAGCAGCAAAAAAGAGTTGATTTATAGTATCTGTAATGGCTGCCATAAAAAGAAGCGTTAACGCAACTAAGGTATGGAGCCCTGAAAAACTTCTTTCTTGTTTTTCTTCCATGTAAGTCACCTTCTATCGTTCGGTTAGCACTAATTCTTTAATGATCCCCTTTAATGAGGAGCGATTTACGTTTTGCACCATTAGCGTTGTTTTTCATATACATATAGTTTAGCATTTTTAGGTGTTGTAAATCTTGGTCCGTTAAATCCTCTTTTAATTAATTGCCGACGTAAATTAATCATTAGTCCCCCATGGCTAACAATGAGTACATTCTGTTTTGAGGTTAGTATTTGATCTAAAGTGGTCTCAATCCGTTTATCGACATCTTTTTTTGATTCGTTTTGTGATTTATGATTAAACCACCAAGAAACTCTAATAAAGATAAAATGAATAAAGATTGGAAGCTTAATATTTCCACGGAAAAATGGAGAAATCGAAATCTCTCTTAATTCTTTTAGATATGTGATTTCACCATTAAAAACTTTTCTGGCTGTTGTGCTTGCTCTTGGTAGATCGCTGGCAAAACAGCGCACCCATTGATTATCACCTAATACAATATCTGTTTCGATTACTTCCGATAGATCGTACTCATCTGCCCATTCCATCAGTTCATTTGACGTCAAATAATTATTTGGATATCCTCGTTTTACAGGGAAATGTCGAACTAAACCAACCTTCACCTTGTTCATCCTTCCTAGACCATATAGAAAGCTAGAATATTAGAGCTTTCTAATATTCTAGCAAATATCACGACTAGTAACTAGATATTTTTCAAAAAACAAAAGAAATAAGGATATTACCAATGTTACATATGGGGAAACACAACTAACATGAATCGATTAATAAAGAAGATAATCCAAAAGCTAACTGCTAAAAATATATGGCCAGTTGATAGCAGTGCGAGCGGACCTAAACTAAAATAAACAGTTCTAAAACAAAATGATACCATCCATGCCATAAGTATGTTGCTTTAGGTGATCCGAATAATCCCCATATAATCATAATTAGAACTGGACTACCGAGACCAAGTATCACTTTTATAAACAAAGTGCCGGATTGGAAACCACAATAACCGACTGCAATTAATACGGCAATTTCCAATAAAAAACGTATTGTCATTGTCAAGTTAACTATCACTCATCTTCCTCACAATTATTAATTTTTAAACCACGTAATAATGTCTGTATCGTATAATTTATACTTTCATCTATGTCCAACGGAATGCCGAAGCCTCCATGTTGTTCTAATGATGCAAAGCCGTGCAATATACTTCGCAATCCTCGTACAGCGTGAAGGGCATTTTCCTCGTTTAATTCTAAATACGCAAGCGTTTGTAACACTAATGCGACTATTTTTTCACTCGCTTGTGTTATTTCAAGATCTTTTTCCTTAGGTGCGTCCAAAGTAGCTTCATATAAACCCTTATGCTTACGTGCGAAACTCATATATCCTTTTGTCAAAGCAGTGATAGCTGCTTCCCTTTGATGGTCTTTGGTAGCATTTACTAATGTGTCATGAAGCTGTATTAATCCTTTCAGCGTCATACTTCTATGCAATTCTGTTAAACCACTAATATGGTTATATAAAGAAGGCGGACGCACGTTTAATTGCTTTGCTACGGATGCAATTGTAACGGCGTGAGTGCCCTCTTTATTTGCAATATCAATAGCCACTTGTACGATCATATCTGCTGTAAGTCCAATTCTAGGTGACATTTAAACAATCCTTTCCTCAATTATGCTAGCTTTGTTTCTGCTTTTTCGATAGCTGTTTCCATCGATTTAATCGGGCTATCTATCATTTTTCCATGACCAACCGCAAGTTGTGATGGCTTAAACTCCAATAATCGACGAACACTTTTAACTGCTTCGTATTTGTTCCACGTAGCAAGTGCAGGAAAGGGAAATGTTAGTTTCATTTGACCAGAAACGGCAATTCCACCTTTGGTTTGCATTGCATCACCGACGATAAGTGCTTCATTACGTGTATCTAGAAACGACATCGATCCTGGCGTGTGACCTGGAGTAGCGATTGCAAGTAATGAACCGATTTGATCGCCATCCTTTATTAACAAATCGGGCTTTGTTTTAACATGCTTAGGCACGCCACCACGGATGGGAAAATCATTTTCAGCGGCGTCAAGCGAACGATCTCCCGCTAATAGTCTGGCATCACGATCAGAAATATAAACAGGAGCATCTGGATGGAGCGCTTTTAATTCGTCTAATGCACCTACATGATCACCATGTGCATGTGTTAACACGATACGTGTAATGGGTTTTCCAATTGCTGCAGCAACTTGTAAAATTTTTTTCGTGCTAAATGGCATGGCTGCATCAATCAGTGTTAAGCCAGCTTCTTCTTCTATTAAATAACAATTTACAGGGAAGAAACGCGGAAAAAAGCTTACTTGATGGACTGTTTGTTGTTTCATAAAAATATCCTCCTCAAAATTAAAAGTTGCAAAACTAATAGTGTTAGTTTTATTATAACTAATGGTATTAGTTTTACAATAGGTTTTTATAACTTTTACAATTGCTTTGATCAGTCCTAAAATATGTAGCATGCGACGTAACAATTACATGCGCACTTAGCAAAAACGTAAATCATTCATATTAGAAGTGGAAAAAAGTTTTAAGAAACGTGATACAATAGAAAAATGTCAGTTATACATAAAGTATCCAATCAAGTTCATCATTTGATTGATCGTCATTCACAATGGTTATACGTTTGGGTTAAAATACACCATGAACATACCGTTGCAATGGAGTTATGTTATTGATCAGTAGTTTGCTATAATGCTAAATTTAGAGGTGATCGGTTTGTTTGAGTTATCTTTGTTACAGTGGGTCATGGTTGTTTTTTGTGCAATCTTCATTGGATTTGCTAAAACAGGAGTTGCTAGTCTTGGTATTCTTGTAGTAACCGTTTTAATGTATGTATTCCCAGCTAAAGAATCCGTTGGCATCCTACTTCCCATGTTAATTGTTGGGGATATTTTTGCCGTTATTTATTACCGCAGGGATGTTGTTTGGAAGTTTCTTTTTTCACTAGTACCATGGGTGTTAATTGGTATTCTGGCTGGTTATTTTGTGTTAGATCAGGTGAATAGCGAGCAGTTAAAACCGTTGATTGGTGGTCTAGTTTTAGCATTAATTGTGCTTCATGTGATTCGAGAAAAATTAGGCGATAAATTTAACGAAATGCTTCCTTCATCAAGATGGTTTACAATTCTGATGGGTGTTTTAGCGGGGTTCACCACGATGGTAGGAAATGCTGCGGGTGGCGTAATGGCTATATATCTACTCGTTAAAGGTTTGCCAAAACGAGAATTTGTCGGAACTGGAGCATGGTTTTTCTTATTTGTGAATGTAATAAAAGTACCTTTTTATATTCATTTAGGGTTAATTACGTTTGAGTCAGTCACGTTTAATCTGTGGTTGGTTCCTACTATTATAATAGGGGCATTTATTGGGATTAAAGTATTGAAGTTGATTCCTCAAAATGTATTTCAAGCACTTGTGCTAATTTTTGCGGCTATTGGAGCTCTGCGTTTGTTATTTGTATAATGCATAACCCGGGAAATAATAATTTATATGCCTACCTCTTCTTAAGTGGAGAGGTTTTTCTTGTGGATTTATCAGGGAAGAGGTAAGCTACCGAATCTACTAAATATTACGCGGAGATTATTTAATTTTAAAATTTCTTTAAAATATTGAAACCGTTAGCCTTATAACTTTGTCTTAATATATAGAAAAACAACAAGGAGGTGCCTCATGGACGACATAACATTTAAAAAAGTACGTAAGCGGGAAGAAGAAGCATTTATTGAAATGATGAAAGATTATAAATCTATCATATATTATACAGCTCTTACGTACTTGAAAAACAGTGATGCCGCATTAGAAGCAGTACAAGAAGTAACATTTCGTGCCTATAAAAATGTCCACAAGGTGAAAAAAGCACAAGCACTAAAAGCATGGTTAACACGGATAACGATCAATTACTGTCTGGACGAAATTCGTAAAGGAAAAAGGGTACATCCTGATAATAGTACATTGGAAGATGTTTCAGTCATGGTCGACCCGTCCACGTCTCTGTTTGTCGATGGTGCGATACAAACACTAAAACCAAAGTATCAAACGGTTATATTATTGAAATATCAACAAGATTTAACCTTAACTGAAATTGCCGACAGTCTGTCTATTCCTATTGGAACAGTAAAGACGTATTTAAATCGAGCTTTACAAGAATTAAGAGCATATGCGAAGAAAGGGGGATTGGCACCTAATGACTACCAATCGTGACGAACAAGAGATGGAAAAGGAACTAAAACACATAAATAAACAGCCATTGCCTAGTGGAATAGATCAACAAATTTTTAAAGGGGTGGCGAGGGCCCGACATGTAAAAAAACGATGGGAGTTTGTAAAACATACAGGCCTATCTGGTGTTGCACTATTATTGTTTTTTGTCCTTTCTGTAAACTTTATACCTGGTTTTAGCAACGTGGCCAGCAACATACCTGGTTTAGAAAAGGTTGTAGATTTAGTTGAGTATGATAAAGGCTTGCAAGACGTCGCAAAAAATAATTACGTGCAAGTAGTTGATAAAAGTGATACAAACGAAGAAGTTACTTTTAACATTGACCACTTAATTATCGATAAAAGAAGGCTTGTCTTTTTCTATAGCATAGAAACAGAAGCGGATTATGATATTGTTGGAATTCGCGGTGCGAAAGTACTCGATGATCAAGGTGAAGTGATTGATGAATATGGTGTTACTTTGTCTAGAGTTGATTTGTATAAAGGAAATAATTCTAGTACGATAGATTTTAGCTGGATCCAAGATCAAGAATTTACAGAGAACATGACACTTCAGTTACAGTTAGTATATTACAATGAAAAAGATGAAACAGAAGCGTATGAGATTGAAGGAACGTACGACATCTCATTCCCAGTAGATTTACAGAAGATTCAAATGAGTAAAACGTACGATATTAATCAGTCAGCATCTATAGATGGTCAAGTTATCCATTTTAATAAGTTGGAATCATTTCCAACTCGTCAAGTCTTGTATTTAGAGTACGATGAGAATAACTCAAAAAAGATTATGCAGTTGCCCGGGCTCCGCTTAGTAAATGAAGCAGGTGAAACAGTAGCAACGGAGGATTCTTCATCACTTGACGGGAATAAACGAATTGTTAGTATGACGAGTAACTATTTTCAAGATTACGAAGAGTTGTACATTGTATTAGATAAAGTCATGGCGGTTGATAAAGATAAGGCGCAAGTAGTTGTCGATTTAGAAAAGAAACAGTTGCTTCAAGCACCTGATGATCGCCTCGAGCTTAGAGATGTTTCGACTGATGATAACATGTTTCAGTTGGAGGATGTATTGGGTTTGTATTTCACTTTTGATAAAGAAGAAGATGGTGATGAAATTCTTCGATTTGAGATGGCCGGTTTCACTGACGCAACTGGACAGGAGTTTGGGAGTGTCACAAATTATTCTAGCACGAATGATTTTGGCTATTTTATCGAGGATAGGCAATACAGCAATCCAATTACGATAGAATTATTCCAATACCCAGCTTATATAGAAGGGGATATTAGGGTACGAGTTAAATGATTTCGGTGGTGCTTTTCCAAAGGGGAGAAGCACCACTTTTATGTTAAAATAGAAAAAATCAATGGGGGAGGCTAAATCGATGTATACAATAAGACAAATGAATTCAGAAGATATAAGTTATGTACAACATGTAGCAAAAACAAGCTGGAATCATACATATGATGGAATTATCCCATTAGAGATACAAACTAACTTCTTGGAAAATGCTTATTCAGTAAAAATGATGGAAAAACGTCTGCAGCAATCCTTTCTATACGTTGCTGAAACAGACGGATCTATAGTAGGGTTTGCTAATTTTTCTCCAGTAAAGGCTGATGGAGTAGCAGAATTAGGTGCGATCTATTTACTTCCAGAATTTCAAGGTAAGGGTATTGGATCTGCCCTACTTGAAAAAGGCATTTATAATAATCCTGAAGTGAAACAGATTCATGTGGAAGTTGAAAAAGACAATCAATTGGGCTTAAACTTCTACTATGCGAAAGGCTTTATAGCAGAATCAGAATATGATGATTTTTTTGATGGTCATACATTGAAGACGGTTCGAATGGTGAAAACTATCGACTAGAGTAAGCGAATGTATATAAGTCATTTTCCTTTCTTTTTCCAAACACATTCAGATAAAATGAGGTACAAATATGAAAAAAGAGGTATTTACATATGAAAAAAATTTACAGCAAGATTGTTCAATTTCGTGGATCTCATTATGATTTTGGTTATATGCAAGGAGAAGAGTTAAAGGATTCGTTAATTGTAAAGAATAGAGAGAAGCAATGGAGAGTAAGAAAGCCACGATTCATAATTGATGAAAAAGCAGCAAAACAAGCGATTACTGCATTTGTTCCTGAGATCTGGGAAGAACTGTTAGGCATGCAGGATGCACTCAAGTGGCCGATGAATCGCGTTTTAAAGGAATTTGGTGGATATCGCCTTGACTATGTCCGTTCGTGGTGCTCCATCGTAACAGGAAAAGATTATTTTATCAGAAACTACGATTATCATCCGAAAACGTATGAAGGACGTTATGTTCTTTTCCAGCCAACTGACCGAGGGTATGCTATTGCAGGACCGAGTCAACGGATTACTGGTAGGTCGGATGGCATTAATGAAAAAGGATTGGTACTTGGGTATAATTTTATGCATCGAAAAAAACCTGGGGATGGGTTCATTTGCGGAATGATTGGCAGAATGGTATTAGAAACTTGTAGTAATGTTTCTGAAGCAGTTGATTTACTGAGAGAGATTCCACATCGACATTCCTTTAGCTACATTGTTTATGATAAAAGCGGGGAAACCTTCGTAGTTGAAGCAACACCGAGAGGGGTAGAGGTGCGACAGTCCACGATGTGTACCAATCATTTCGAAATGATGAAACACGAGAATCGAAATTATTTGTTAGACTCACAACGAAGGTTAGATGTGATTCGTGACCAGCAACCATTTATAGAGCAGGCAGAAGAAGCATTCCGATTGTTTAATGATTCAGATAAAGGTATTTTTTCAAAAGAGTATAAGAATTGGGCGGGTACAATCCATACAGCAGCTTATTTTCCGAAACAACTCAAATCGTGGATGGCTCTAGGTGGTAACCAAGTGCCACGTGAAATTGACTTTGGAGCATGGCTAAAAGGTGAAAATGTAAAAAATGAGTTCGTTCACGGTGAAGTCGATACAGATATTGCCTTTGCGCACATGGATGAAAACGCGAGCTGGTTTCAAAAAAAGTAGTGCTACATAATCGTAGCACTACTTTTTTTAAAAGCTATCAAGATGTCCAGCTACGAGTACCAAAAACTAGCCGACTTCATGAATTGCCTTACGATAAATAATTATTGATTCAAGTGTGATGGAAAGTCGACTAAAATCGGACTTGTCGTCCAACGTTGACATACCCCTTATGCAGGAACATGATTAGTCGATTTGCTCCAGTCGCTACTTTTCTAAGCGGCGTTCTCTACTTTTCCTAATGACAGATTCCTAGATTAAAAGCAATTACCTTAAGCTGAATAGCTAATACAGCGATCCACAAAACATAATGGCTAGAATACGTAACAATTTTTTTTAGCTTTGTTGAAGTTAAGAAAGAAAATTTAAACTGAAGAAAGAATAATAGCATCGTTATAACCGTTACGATCAATGTTAAGCCTAAGACTCCTTCGAAACGATCAAACCACAAATAATCATTGAAAGTTGGAATGATGACGACAGGATTATAATATTGATTGATAAATAGCAACCCAATTGTCCAAGATAAAATCAAGCAAACGACAACGAATAAATTAGGCATGTGCTTAACCATCCACACACTCCTCTCTGAAATTTAATTCCGAGTAAATAAATATGAATAATTATATTTTATGTTGGATTGCTAAAATTGTCAATTTACTATTGTAAAAATGAACTAGAAAAGGCTTATATCTATTTTAAAGGGGAATGAACTATATATAGATAAGATTCACTGCATTCGTAACAACATGTTCATAACTGGATTCATAACACTGGTTTTTACCATACCTTTAAAGAGTAAACCCCTTCTACCAACTTGGGACTTAAAAGAGCGATAAAAGAGTTCTATGAATAAACACTACTAATATAGAAACCAAGCGAATATGTATAAATTATAACTTTAATCGTCATAATGAATTTAAAAGATGAGGAGGCAGACGATGGATTACACTATTTATTCCCTATTCGTCATCATTGCATCATTCATAAGCTATAAATCTGCTATTTATATGATGGAGCGAACCGATACCTATTATACTAATGTGTTTATTGCTTCTATAATCAATTTGCAACTCGTTGCATTTATTGTATTCGGTTGGTTTTTGTACTCTTGGAATATTAAAGAGACAATGTTTTTCGATGGACTAATTTGGGGCATTGGCTTATTCGTTTTGTCAGAAGCGGTAATGACGGCATGGTTCATTTACCAGAAGAAAAAACTAGAGAAAATAGAAACTACGGATTATGAAATTATTGAGTCTGAAAAGGCCTTACACCAATAGATTATAAACCCTATAATTCACAAATAATTAGGATAGCATAGAGGTTATTTGCTATCAAATGAAGATTTCCATTATAAACTTGTTGATTGTTAGGCATACTTTACAGTAGTATAGAGTTTGAATGAATTTTTTTAGATGGAAAAGAGGATTGGACATGACAAAAAAATCTATCTATGGGTTAACATTTGAACAATTAACAGCCTGGCTGATTGATCAAGGACAGAAAAAATTTCGCGCCCAACAAGTTTGGGATTGGCTATATAAAAAACGTGTAACAGCTTTTGAACAAATGAATAACGTAAATAACGATTGTATTCAATTACTAGAGAATAATTTTGTTATTAATACGTTAACTGAAGAAGTTAAGCAAGAGTCCAAAGACGGTACGATTAAGTTTTTATTTAAATTAACTGATGGTAATTTAATAGAAACGGTTTTAATGAAGTTTAATTATGGCTATTCTGTTTGTGTTACGACACAAGTAGGCTGTAATATTGGCTGCACATTTTGTGCGAGTGGTTTATTAACGAAAAATCGTGATTTGTCTGCAGGTGAGATTGTCGAGCAAATTATGAACGTGCAGCAACATCTTGATACCAAAGGAAAAGAAGAGCGCGTTAGTCATATTGTAGTAATGGGAATTGGTGAGCCATTCGATAACTACGATAACATGATGGACTTTTTCCGTGTTGTAAATGACCAAAATGGTTTATCAATTGGAGCGAGACATATTACAGTTTCGACGAGTGGATTAGCGCAGAAGATATATAAGTTCGCTGACGAAGATTTACAAATTAATCTTGCAGTATCACTTCATGCGCCGAACAATGAATTACGTACGCGGATAATGAAAATAAACAAAGCTTTTCCGTTAGAAAAATTAATGCCAGCAATTGATTACTACTTGGAAAAAACGAACCGAAGAATCACGTTTGAGTACATTTTATTGCATGATGTTAACGATCATAAGGAAGAGGCACTGCAACTTGCTAGGTTGTTAAAAGATAAACGTCATTTATCTTATGTGAATTTAATTCCTTATAACCCGGTTGCAGAGCATAACCAATACGAACGTAGTACAAAAGATGCAATTGTCGGATTCTATGAAACGTTATTAAACAATGGGATTAATTGTGGTGTGCGTGTCGAGCAGGGATCAGATATTGATGCAGCTTGTGGTCAATTAAGAAGTAAACAAATTAAAAAGAATAAGGCTGTATAATGTAACAAAAAATCCAACTACTTGACTTCGAGCCAAGTAGTTGGATTTTTTTAGATAAAGATTGAAGTTTAGCTAATATGCGTCGTAACGTAGTGCTCGTGATTTCCGCTCCAGGCAGTCGCTTTCCGCTAGTTTAAAGTGTTTTTCTTTAAACGGGCACGGCTTCAGCAAACTCAGAAGCAAATGTTTTCGGTGGGACGAGTAATCGCAGTCCCAAAGAACGCTTCTCTAGTGGATCTTCAGCTCGTGCTGTTCCCGCTGGAGACGACTGCCTGGAGCTCCAATCACCCGACTTAAGGAGCAATCCAGTTAACAGCGAAGGGCATTTCCGGAGCGGGTCAAGCACTCTCCAAGTTACTACGCATTATACTTCTACTCTGAATAAATCACCGAAAAGCGAATAGTTACACCTATCTTATTCGCTGCTCAAAGAAAGCTAACGACAAGCCTTTCGTAATTGTTCTAACGTCAATCTGTGTAAAACCATGCGTTTCATAAAACTGAATCGCTGGATGGTTAAGCGCACCGGTTGATACGGTAATGATATCGAAATCTTTCACCGATTGCTCCAAATGTTCTAATAGTTTACTAGCAATTCCTTTACGAAAGTGAGTTGGCTCAACAATTAATCGATGGATATCTAATATCCTGTTCTCATTTTTAAAAGAAATCGCACCGCATAATACGCTGTCAATATAATACCCGTAAAAAGTCTCTTCACATTTTTGTAAGCTTTCTACCGTGTCATGTAATGGTGGTATGTCGTAAAAGTTAATAATTTTTGCCTCTACCATATAGGAAGGAACTTGCACACGTAACACTTGTTGTGCAAGTTCAGGGTTAGTGATATCTATTTCTTTAATCAAATGATGATCCCCTCAATTTTAATCCATCATATTTGCAACAATTTCATATGAATGTAACCGGTCCTTTTGTGAGAAAATTTGTGAATTAATAATCACCTCGTTCGCTTGAGTTTCAGCTAGAAAGCTTGCTAGCTTCTGTTTTACCTTATCTGGTGCTCCAACCATCGTTGAGCGAGATTGCGATCTTTCTTCAGAAGCTGCTAACTCATGAGGTGACCAGACTTCTTCAACGTTATCAATTGGTGGCTGCAGCATACCTGGTTTACCTCTTATGATGCTTAAGAATTGTTGTTGCATGGAGGTTGCTAACCATTTTGCTCTCTCATCAGTGTCAGCAGCAATTATATTTACGCCAACCATCGCGTAAGGTTCACTTAGTACTTCAGAAGGTTTAAAATTATCACGATATTTTTTCAAAGCCATTGTTGTATAATCAGGTGAAAAATGACTGGCAAAAGCAAATGGCAGGCCTTTTTCAGCAGCTAGTCTCGCACTAAAATCACTAGAACCAAGCAACCATATTGGAATATCTAGACCTGTACCAGGATAAGCCTTTACACGTGCAGTTGGTTCAGGGTTAAAGTAGCTTTGTAATTCATCTAATTGATTTGGAAAATCCTCCGGGCTACTATGCAAAGTCCTACGCAGTGCATAAGCGGTTGCTTGGTCACTACCAGGGGCACGGCCAAGACCGAGGTCTATTCTATTTGGATATAAAGATTCCAATGTACCAAATTGCTCAGCAATTACTAAAGGAGCATGGTTAGGGAGCATAATACCACCTGCACCGACACGAATCCGCTTTGTTGCCCCTGCAATATGGCCAATGATCACCGATGTGGCTGAGCTTGCTATACCAGGCATATTATGATGTTCTGCTAACCAGTAACGATGAAATCCTAAATCTTCTACTGTCTGCGCTAACTGTACACTATTTTTAAACGATTGAGTTGTACCTTCTCCCTCATTAATTGGTGCAAGATCGAGGATAGATAACGGTACACCGTTGAATGATTTTGATTGAATATTTTTCATATGTGAACACTCCTTCTTGATATGAAATGATACGCCGATTAGAAATTATCGTCCACAAAAATGCTTGTGAATTAGTTAGTTGCATAATTCTCGTATTCAACCTTTTCCTCAGATAAGCCATAAAATCAGTATTATGAAATTGAAAAAAATAAAAGGCTTTATTCCGAGTAAAATAATCTGTATAATTGGTATTGAGTAGAGGAGGGTGAAAAGTGAGTATTCCAAAACCACTTGTCCAAATAAATCAAGCATTTCTTGTTATATCCGTTATTTTAGCTCTTGTATTCTTTAAAGCTATATTAATCATTCCATTTACAATAGGTGTCTACACACTGCTTACAAAAAACAACCCAATCATACAATTTAGTAAACGATTTCTAACTAAACCATTGAATCAATACACGCCAGAGGACAAAGATCAACAACTGTTTAATCAGTGGATTGCAACGATATGTTTAGGATTTTCCATTGTTTTCTTCTATTTTGGTTTAAATATAGTAGGATATGTTTTTAGCATAATGGTAGTAATAGCGGCAGGAGTTGCATTAATGGGTTTTTGTATTGGTTGTACGATCCGCTTTCGTTATTTAATGTGGAAGAATAAGCGTACAAAATTACAGTCATAATTATAAATTAAGATGAAAACCGAGTGTCGATCCGTTCTACGGTTCACTCGGTTTTTTTCTGCATAAAGTCAATTGAAATTGACCTACATAAAATTTCATCGTGTATAATAGTTGTAAAGGCATGCTTCAAAAGGGGAGGGGGAGAAAGTTGGTTCAAAATTCTAAGGAACGAATTTCTGAAACAAAGAATTATCTACGTAAACAAACGCTACACACAATTTTAGAACAATTTGATACAAGTGTTAGGGATTTAAGTAAAAAAGACCGTAGAGCTAAATACGATAAGATGAAGCAGGATTCCTACAGCTTTTATCGAGGTAGTGCATATTTATTTTATTACGATGTAACGAATATTCCTTTTACACATCATACACCAGAAGATAAACCAACATGGTTACTGGGTGATCTCCACATGGCTAATTTCAGCGGTTTTCAGAATGAAAATGAAGTTATTGTTTTTGATGTGGATGATTTTGATGAAGGCTATTTAGGGTCGTACTTATACGATGTTTTAAGAATGGTCGTTAGTATCCGTTTGTTTGCTTCCAATAAAGATTATTTAGCATCTCAGCAGGATTTTTTCGTAGAAACCTACCTGAAAGCATACTATAAGCAATTGAAAAAGTTTGTAGAAGGTAAGGAAAATCCAGTTAAGACTATATTCACGGTTGAAAATACAAAAGGTCCAATTAAGAAAGCTTTGAAAAAGCTAGAGGAAAGAAAAGTAACGCATGAGTTGGATAAACAAACGATGATTAACGAAGAAGGTAATCGAGTTTTTAACCGAGACAATTTAAAGCTACATGACGTTTCTAATAACGAATACAAAGAATTAATGAAAATCTGGGACAACTATATAGAATGTATTCCTGAACCATGTTTTAAAGGAAAAGACCATTATCAAATTAAAGATATTGTTAAGAAAACGGGTGCTGGAATCGGTTCGATAGGTTTAAAACGGTTTTATGTGTTAATTGAGGGACAACATGATAATGAACACCACGATGACATTATATTAGAAGTGAAAGAAGCACGAGCTCCAGTGCCCGCGTATTTTTTTGAATATAATGAAGTGTTTTGGGAAGAGAACAATCATCATGGAAAGCGCGTAATCAAAACGCAAGAAGCAATGCACCACATGGCGGATCCATATTTAGGTTTCTTTACAATGCAAAACCGTCACTATTATGTTAGAGAACGATCTCCATATGAGAAAGATGTGAATGAAAAGTATTTCGTTGATGAGAAAGATATGAAGCAAACGGCAAAAGCAATGGGGAAAGTAACTGCGAAAATACATGCGCGTGCTGATGCTGATATTGATCATGGACTGCTTACTTATCATAGTGAGCATGAAATTCTTCAGGCAATAGGTGGCGATTCAGAAGGCTTTATTAAGGAAATGACAACGTGGTCTAAATTCTATATGATCCGAGTGGAAAAAGATTATCAGCTTTTTCTAGAATGGTTGGAGGATTATTTTTATAAAAAGAATTAATAATTAGCAGCCAGGTCTCGATTTTGAGCCTGGCTGCTACTATTTTAGTATTGCTTCTTAAAATCAACTAGATTTATTGATGGTGGCTGTCCATTTATGTAGGACCGTAGATTTGGGATGAGAATATTTTCTACAACACGCTGATCGTAATATTCAGTTGAGCCAGCAGTGTGTGGTGTAATGATTACATTTTCCATTTCCCATAAGGGACTTGTCTTTTCTAGCGGTTCATTTTCAAAAACGTCTAAACCAGCGCCCGCAATTTCTTCATTCTGGAGTGCTTCAATGAGCGCTTGTTCGTTCACTACTTCTCCACGTCCTATGTTAATAAGAAAACTAGAGTGTTTCATCAGTTTAAATTCATCTTTCCCAAATAAGTGATTAGTTTGTTCTGTTAACGGTAAAGTTAAAACAACAAAATCACAGCTCGGTAGGATATCGTGCAATTGATCGATTGTTACCATTTCGTCTACAAAGGGTTCTGGTTTATTTGTATTTCTTACACCAATAACCTTCATATCGAATGCTTTGGCAATTTTGGCTGTCTCTTTACCGATTGCACCTACTCCTATAATACCAATTGTCTTCTGATGAATCTCCAATTTCAAGTTTCCATGATCCCAAATTTTATTCGTTTTATTTCGTACATATGTATCGATTTTTCGGGTCCAGCCCAACATTAGCGCAAAGATTGTCTCAGATATTGGATATGAATGGACACCAGAGGCTGTAGTTAAGTGAATAGAATTGTCTGCAATTAACTGTAATGGATAATTGTCCACACCTGCACTCCAGCTTTGTATCCATTGAAGTTGGGATGTTTGCTGTAAGCAGGGCTCTTCCATAGCTTTTTTCCATCCAGCAATGATGTGTGCTTCTTGTAAGTGGTGGTTCCAGTTATCTCTATTTTTTCCAAATATAATTTCCCAATTTGGTACAGCTTCCTTTATTTTCGTTTGTAGCTGATTGTTAAGATTTTCTGCAACAATTATTTTTTTTGATTTCATAACTCACCTCAGAAATAGCATTTTTTTCATTTTAACATGATTTTCTTTTGTATGGGAAAAGCTTGTCTTTTTTTAGCTATATTGATACGCAACAACTATATATTACTTTTTACGTTGTATTAGCTAATTATCAAACTGGCTCATATAAAAGTAAATATTAGGTAAGATAAAAACAACAAAATCTTTACTAAATGGGTTGATTGGAATGAAATTATGGATTGCTATTACTGTTTGTTTGATTCTAACCATTACTAATATTGTTATGAGGAAAAGATTAAGTGTTTTGGAAAACTTACTCTCTCTAATGGTTATTGAATTTATTGCTACTAGTTATTTTGCCATCTTAGTTGTCAATCTAAGTGTTTGGAAAATAGATCAACAAATGAATAACTATATAATATTTTTACTATTTGAAGTAATAGTTGCACCAGTATTGATCCTTATCTTTTATAATGTTTTTTTAGTAGCATCTAAATTAAATAAGCTACTCCTTATGATACTCAAAGTAAGCATTTTATGTGCGATTGAATATCTGCTCGTTCATTCGGGCGTAATTACCTTTCAAGGGTGGCAATATTGGCAGTCTTTCCTTGGATACTTAATCATGATGTGTTTAGGTGGTCTTTTGTTAATAGCCTTTAGGATTGTGACATTAAGGGAGGGTAATAACTAATGGACTTGCCAACCCGATTTGATCAAAATGAAATATTTGTTATCGTTGCATTCATCATTTCTTATATCATCGTACTGTTACTTCCAAAACGATTTCCTCTAGCTATAACGATTTTGATTATGGTGTTTGCTTCAATAGTAGCAAGATTGTCAGATCATTTAATTTCTGGAACGTTAATTGATCTTTATGATGTTATGGATACAGGGAAATATGAGTTGTTTGATCTATTTGTTTATTTACTATATCCACCATTTTGCTATCTCTTCATTTATGTTTACGATAAGTGTAAACCAACCGGATTAAGCATTGTATTATTCATTATCGCTTGTTCAATAATTGGAATGCTATTTGAAGGCTTGTGTGTTTTATTTGATGTGTTTCAATATAAAGGATGGAAGCTATATTATTCGTTCAGCTTCTATTTGTTTATTCAGTCATCAACATTGGTGTTTTTCGTTTATATATGTAAGATTGTTAATTTGGAAAGGAAGAAGCACGTGCCTAAATAGACAGGTGCTTCTTCTTTTCTAACTAGCTAGAACGCCCTCAACTCATGACACGAGGGAGCGGCAAGGGACATGCAAATGTATTCGGTGGGACGAGTAATTGCACTAAGGAAAGCTCTCCAGATCACGCGCAGAAACAATTGGTTTTCTTGTTTCGGATAGTTGCTATACGGGCGCCCTGGGCTTTTCCTAACAATCAGATTCTTCTAGCCACACCAGTTGCATAGGCAGCTTCTATTACTGCGTCTTTAATTTTTGTTACAACTTCCGTATTAAAAACACCTGGAATAATATAATCTTCATTTAATTCATCATCTTTAATCGTAGAAGCTATTGCTTTTGCTGCAGCCAATTTCATTTCTTCATTAATCGATGATGCACGACAATCTAGCACGCCTCGGAATATTCCAGGAAAACATAATACATTATTGACTTGGTTGGGATAGTCAGACCTTCCAGTAGCCATGACTTTGACATAAGGCATTGCCAGTTCAGGCGATATTTCTGGATTTGGATTTGCCAGTGCAAAGACTATAGGGTCTGTGTTCATCTTCTTAACATCTTCTACTTTTAAAACATTAGCAGCAGAAACGCCGACAAAAATATCTGCATCTTCAATCACAGTTGATAATGATCCTTGAATGTTATGAGGATTGGTGTTTTCAGCATACCACGTCCACATCTTATTGTCGTAGGAGTCATTTTTCGAAATCGCACCGTTTCGATCAACACCAATTACATTTTCTGCACCAGCGTTCAATAACATTTTGGTAATGGCAATACCTGCTGCACCAATACCACAAACTACAATTTTACAGTCTTTTATATTTTTCTTAAGTAGTTTTAATGCATTAAAGATTCCGGCCAGCACTACAATCGCTGTTCCGTGTTGGTCATCGTGAAAGACAGGTATAGGAAGCTCTTCTTTTAATCGTTGTTCAATTTCAAAGCATTGTGGGGAAGCAATATCTTCTAAGTTTATTCCACCAAAAGTAGGGCTAATTGCTTTGATAATTTTTATAATATCTTCGGTGTCATGATTATCTAAGCAAATAGGATAGGCATTTATGTTTGCAAACCGCTTAAATAGCATTGCTTTCCCTTCCATAACAGGCATGGCAGCTTCAGGCTTAATTTTTCCTAAGCCTAAGACGGCTGTACCATCGGAGACGACTGCAACATTATTATTTTTTATTGTTAAGTTATAAGCAAGCAAAGGATTTTCATCAATCGCCTGACATACACGAGCTACTTCCGGTGTATACACTTGTGATAACTGTTCCCTGTTATCAATATGAAGCTTGGAATGGACCTCAATTTTCCCACCTAAATGCACTAAAAAAGTACGATCAGAAACGTGCTTAACAGTAACACCTGTTAATGCATTAATAGAAGCCACTATTTTCTGTTGCTCGCTTTCATCATTAACACGAATCGTAATATCACGAACGGTCATTTGTGGTCCTTCTTTGATCACGTCAATTGCGACCATATCACCGCTAGTATTACTTACTACTGTAGCTATTTCTCCAAATGTAATTTCATTTTTGTTAATTTCTAATCGTAAAATAACGTGCATGTTTGACTTTGCCAATGTTAACATCTCCTTTTCGAGTACTATCGAGGGTAATAATTATCTTGGATTGAAAACGCATGCATTACATGGAACAATTTTGATGTTTTGAAGTATACGAAGTAAGTGATTATAATGTAACATATTTTTGAAATTTAACAAACTTACAATCAGGCCTTATTTGCGCAATGAAGCGTCTTCTTTCACATATAATTCTCAAGTTAAGTATTTACGTAGTATAATAATAGTAAGCGATTTCATTAAAAGATCTATTTATAGGGATAAGGGGAGTAACTTAAATGATGCATGAGCACAAGGTTAAGGTAAGGTTTAATGAAACAGATGGTTTAGGACATGTGAGCAATATTAGTTACTTTATTTACTTGGAGGATGCACGGATTGAGTTGTTAAGAGATCTGCGTGCTTCTATGCAGATGGATGGGTGGTCCTATATTGTTGCTTCAGTAAAATGTGACTATAAACAACAAGCTTATTTTGATGACCAATTAATTGTAGAGTCAGCTATAGAAAAAATTGGTTTCACTAGTTTTAAGATAGCGCATAAAATCACCAATGAACGAGGAGTTATAGCAATTGGTGAAGTTACAATGGTCCATTTTGATTTTAATAAACAGGCTTCAATACCATTACAAGAGCAAATGAGAAGCCGACTAAAGCAATTTATGGAAAGCTGAGTAAATAGATTATAAAAGTGGCCACATCATCTAAACGTGATGTGGCTATTTTGTTTCATCCTTCATTATTTATATATTATATTCGTAATTTTACTGTTAGTTTTCTATAATATAAATTATGTGCTTGCAAAGGTAATAAATATTTTTCTTATAATTACGGAACATTACAATTGAAAAAAGGAGAGGGACAAGTTGAATAGAGAACATTGGTCATCGAGAATTGGTTTTATTTTATCTACTGCTGGTGCAGCGATTGGTCTAGGGGCGATTTGGAAATTTCCATATATGACAGGGATGAATGGAGGAGCAGCATTCTTCCTTATTTTTATTTTATTTACGGTATTGTTAGGACTTCCACTACTTATTTCAGAATTTATCATCGGAAGAGGCGCGAAGAAAGAGGCAATAACTGCCTATAAGGTTCTGGCTCCAAACAGTGCTTGGAAAATCGTTGGACAACTCGGAGTGTTAGGTTGTTTTCTTCTACTATCCTTCTATAGTGTTGTTGGTGGTTGGGTGCTTGTTTATAGTATTCAATCCCTATTTGGTCGTATCATCCAAGAGGGGGCTAATTATGGGGAATTATTTGGAAGTATTACAGCATCACCAACCTTTACGTTACTTGGATTGGCTTTGTTCTTGTGTATTAATGTGATTGTCATTTCTTTTGGAATAAAAAACGGAATTGAAACAGCAAGTAAATATATGATGCCGTTATTATTTATTTTTTTCATTGTACTTGTTGTTCGTTCGGTAACTTTAGATGGGGCAACGGAAGGTATAATATTCTTCCTAAAACCTGATTTTTCGGTGATCACTGCAGAAGGGGTATTGTACGCCCTTGGTCAATCCTTTTTTGCGTTAGCAGTAGGTTTTTCCTGCATGGTAACATATAGTTCTTATTTAAATAAAGACATTAGTATTCCCGCTTCTGCATCCTCAGTAGTAGTGATGAATATCTTAGTTTCCTTACTTGCAGGATTGGCTATTTTTCCGGTAGTATTTGCATTTGGACTAGAGCCAACAGAAGGCCCGGGATTATTATTCGTCGTATTGCCGACCGTCTTTTCACAAATTCCTTTGGGTGAATTTTTCTTGTCTTTATTTTTATTGCTATTCCTATTCGCTACATTAACATCTTCCTTTAGCTTGCTAGAAATTATTGTGTCAGCTTTTACGGAAAGTGGAAAGCGAACCCGGAAAAAAGTTGCATTGGTCTCTGGTGTTGTTATGTTTATTGCAGGAATACCGGCGGCGCTATCAATGAGCACGTTAAGTGAATTCAAAATTTTTGATAAAACTGTATTTGATGCGACAGATTATTTGGTTAGCAATATTATGCTTCCCTTGGGCTGTTTATTAATATCATTGTTCATCATTTACCGAATGGATAAAACTCTAGTGGAACAGGAATTTACGCTAAGTAATACAATTTCACCAATATGGTACAAGGCATGGAGAACTGTTATGATTTGGATAGCTCCGGTCACAATCGTGGTTGTCTATGCATATATGGTTGGTTTTTTAAAATTTGTGGAGTAAGATTCGGTATAATAAATAACAGAAAAAAATAGGACGTGTTTAGCTTGAGT
Organism: Radiobacillus sp. PE A8.2; assembly: GCF_045635475.1. Classification (NCBI taxonomy): domain Bacteria; kingdom Bacillati; phylum Bacillota; class Bacilli; order Caryophanales; family Bacillaceae; genus Radiobacillus; species Radiobacillus sp. PE A8.2. Next base: position 30,622 of record NZ_JBJGXI010000025.1, read on the forward strand.
CGAACACCTTTTAATAGAATAATACGTTTTATTATTACGTTTGTTTTGTCGCTCCTTGGAGGAACGTTGTTTTACTTTTTGCATGTCCCGCTTCCTTGGTTATTAGGTTCTATGGTTATTGTTCTTATTACATCCACCTTTACGAAATATCCATTATACTGGCCAATCCAAATACGAAATACGGGATTAATAGTAATTGGCTATATGTTGGGCTCTTCGATAACATTGGTAACCTTAATTGCAATCATTCATCAGCTTCCTACCATGCTGATTGTTACGCTTTTTATTGTAATTAGCAGTATGTGTTTTGCCTTCTTTGTTTCGAAATTCACTGGCATTTCTTTACGATCGGCGATAGCTGGAAGCATTCCGGGTGGATTATCCCAAATGATCGTGTTAGGTGAGGAAATAAAAGATGTTGATGTGACGGTTGTGACGTTCTTTCAATTAACACGACTGTTTAGTGTAATATTTATCGTTCCGGTAATTGCACTGAGCCCGTTACTAGAAAATGGAGTGGGATCAAATATTACGATATTAGGTGAGAGCGAGGAAGTGTGGCAATGGAGTTTGCTTGTCATTTATACAATTGCTACGATTGCTGCTGCTTTTATAGGAAAAATTGCAAAATTACCAACTGCATATTTGCTTGGCCCGATGCTGATTACTGCAATTGTCGGTTTGAGTGGAATTCCTTCTCCTGAGTTACCTAATATTATTGTCGACGTCTCGCAATTAATGATGGGAGCCTACATCGCGTTAATGATTAAGCCAGCAAAACTGGAAAACAAAGTGAAGACAGCAGTTGCTGCAATCATTACGGGATTGGCACTTGTATGCTTCTCATTTGGTATTGGTATCGCACTTGAATTCATTCATGAAATCCCTGCAGTCACGGCTTTTTTAAGCACTGCGCCAGGGGGAATTGCTGAAATGGGGATTGTTGCGAAAGAAGTAAACGCAGATTTACCAACTGTAACAGGCTACCAAACATTTCGTATATTATTTATTTTGTTTTTGGTTCCATATACATTACGATGGTTATTTCGTCAACAATGGTTTATAAATATGGAAAATATGAAAAAAAGGAGCTCAAAATAGAAATATTTTGAGCTCCTTTTCAGGTTAACGACGGTTATTTCTCGCCTCTTTAGCATTGTGTTGCTCTAGTCTAGTTGCACCACCATAATGTAATGCTTGATCGCGATCAGCTTCTACGTTCCCTGATTTACGTTGTTTTCGTTCTTGTCTGTCTTTACCCATACAATCATCCCTTCTAACATTAGATTTCATGTATAGTGTTCCCGCCAATGGAAAACATTATTTATTCCATTTAAAAGGTGTTTCTTGATATACATAGTAATTTAACCAATTTGAAAATAGAAGGTAAGCCTGAGAGCGCCAACGATTGGCAGGCATATTTAATGGATCATTTTCTGGGAAATAATCAATTGGTATGTGTGGTCTTGCGCCTTTAGCCAAATCTCGTTGATATTCCTCAGCTAAAGTCTCAGCATCGTATTCTACATGTCCTGTCACCATAATATTTTTCTCATCATTAGATATCATCAGGAAAGGCCCAGCCGTCTCTGATGATGCTAATAGGGTAATGTCCTCACATGCTAGAACTTCTTGTTCAGAAACATCTGTATACCGTGAGTGAGGAGCCATGAATTCATCATCAATTCCTCGTATTAGCTTCACTGTTGGAGCATGAATTCGGTGTTTAAATACTCCTGAAAGCTTTTTAGGAAGTTTCAGCTTATCAATTCCATAATGATAGTAGAGTGCGGCTTGTGCACCCCAACAAATATGCAAAACAGAGGTAACATAATCTTTTGTCCAATCCATTATTTCCGTTAGCTCATCCCAATAAGTGACTTCTTCAAAAGGTAAGTGTTCTACAGGTGCTCCGGTGATAATCATACCGTCATAATAGTTGGTTTTAACTTGTGAAAATGTTTTATAAAACTGCTCTAGATGTGATCTGCTTACATTTTTCGATTCATACGTTTCTGTATGTAAAAAATGCACATTGACTTGTAATGGTGAATTACTGAGCAAACGTAAAAGCTGTGTTTCTGTTCTTTGCTTTTCAGGCATTAAGTTTAAAATAAGTATATTTAAAGGCCGTATATCTTGCTTAACCGCACGTTGGTCATCCATTAAAAAGATATTCTCTTTCTCTAAGATATCTCGTGCAGGTAAATGTGACGGAATTCTAATAGGCAAGTGTGGTTCCCCCTTTGTTGCTAGTAAGGCTACAATCATTATATCTATGTATTGTGTATGGGGCAACAAAAGAAAATCATTAAACGTTTACCCGCAATAGTTAAAATTGAGCTCGTTATAGCTACCTTTTTATTTTCATTTATCACGGGGTTCATATTTTTGTAGGGAACTTATTTACATAACGAGGCATATAATAGTAATGATACTTTTCAATTGTTATTTAAACCAAAGGTGAAGGGGAGGGTGTTAGTGAAATTCACTGTTCAGTATATTCCTCTTAACAAGATTAAGACTTGCGCTCCACAAAGTATGACAGATAGGATGAACAGGTTTAAAATACTTGTGTTGGACTGTATGCATCTTTTAGTTGTGAAAAAGAATCATAAAGACGGTAGCTACAACCTATTATATGGAATTAGTCACTTAGAGTACTTAAAAAAGCACACGGGCAAAATATATGTACCATGTATAATTGATGAGCAAAGTGAAAAAGGATTGAAAGGCTGGCTAAGTCGAATACGAGCGAACCATTACCATAAATATGCTGTTCCGTGGAGTTCTAATAGCTGGTCTATCTTTAGAACATTTTTAAAACAGGAACCGCGCTTTAACCGATTATCACCTTCACAAAAGCTAAAAGTTATATTTTTGGCAATAAGATACAAAAAGACGACTATAAGTTCTATGAGAAAAAAGGTCGATAAGTTAGCTAAAGAATAAAGAATAAAAGTACCCAATGTCTTTTAAGCATTGGGTATTTTTAAGTTTCCGTAAAACGTTTACATATCTGAAAAATTCGGATGATTTTATAGATTTATCGGATACTGTCTGAAAATGAAAGCTGTTACAATCTGTGTAAGCGCTTAAGATAAGAGGAGGAAGCAAAATTGAAAAAACTTGGATTTATACTTTTTAGTGTAGCTGTACTAATCGGATTAGCAGCTTGTAGTGGTGGAGATGAAACTACACCAGATGGTGACGTAGTAGAACTTACTTTATGGAATGATTGGACAGAAGATCGTCCGGAAAATACTACCTACAAAAATATGGTTAAAAAATTTAATGAGCAAAATGAAGATGTCAAAGTAGTTATTGAAGCAATTCCACATGATCAGTATGAGACAAAACTTAGAACACAAGCTGCTGGTAAACAGTTACCAGACATGTTTCGTGTTTGGCCTGGAGCAAGACTCCAACCTCTAATTGATGGAGAGGTTGTACTTTCATTAAACCCTATCGTTGATCATTGGGAAGGTGAAATTCCAGAGGGTATAATGAAAGATTATGCTTCAGATGGAGAGCAATATGCAATACCAGGTAACATAAGTGAGACTAGTTTAATCTTCTATAACAAAGAAATGGTTTCACAAGCAGGATTTGATACATTCCCAGAAACGTACGAAGAGTTAAAAACCTTAATTGGTGCATTAAATAGTGAAGATATTACACCTATTGCTCTAGGTAACAAAGCTATATGGCCACTGCAATCAGTATACATCTCAACCATTGCGGATCGTTTTACCGGAAGTGATTTCTTACCGAATGTGTTAAATGGTGATGGAACATTTGAGAATGAACAATTTATCAAGTCATTATCAGTTATTGATGAATTAACGAAAATGGATGCATTCAATGGAGACATGAATACACTTGATGAAGCACAAGCAAGAAATAACTTCATCTCAGGAGATGCAGCAATGCACTTTGCTGGTTCATGGGCTATTGGACCGATTTTAGACAATGCGGAAAATGTAGAAAATATTGGTGTTGCACCGTTTCCAAGCTTCGCTGGTGGAGAAGGTGACCCAGCTAAGATCGCAGGTGTAGCTGGTGGAGGTATCGCCCTTAATAGCGAACTTAATGAAGCTGAACAAGATGCTGCATTTAGATTTTTAGAGTTCTTCTATAGTGATGAAATGTATCAGGAACTAGTAGAAGCTAACATCATTGTTCCGGCTGACGTAGAAATGAGCGATAATATTCCTCAAGTATTCCAAGAGGCGAATAAGTTAGCGCAAGGAGGATTAGCACCAGTGTATGATGCTACACTTACTCCGGAGTTAACAGATATTATTAATAACGGTCTTCAATCGATTACGTTAGGCGACAAGACTCCTGAAGAATTGGCAGCAGAAATGCAAGCAGAATTAGAGTCCGAGTAAAAATAGAATATAAAAAAACATAGGTTGCCGTTTTAGGCAACCTATGACCATTATAGGGGTGAGAGCATGCATGCAACACGGAATAAAAGAATTGCAATTACATTTGGCTTATTGCCAGCTATACTAATTTACCTTGTGTTTGCGATCTTACCGATCCTCCAGTCCTTCTACTATTCACTAATGGAGTGGGATGGCTTTTCGGAGATGCAATTTGTAGGATTTGCTAACTTTAGTGAACTATTTCAAGATCCATTGTTTTGGAATTCTATGAAAAATAACATCTATGTTGTGTTGGCATCCGTATTTGGTCAAGTGCCGATTGCGCTATTTATTGCATTGTTATTAAACAGAAAACTTAAAGGACTAAAAATTTTCCGTACGATTGGTTTCCTGCCAGTTGTATTATCGACGGTTGTTATTTCTTTAACTTGGAGTTTGATTTACAATTCTGAAAATGGATTAATAAACGAGTTGTTAAGAACGGTTGGTCTTGGAGCAATTGCGCAAAATTGGTTAGGCGATTCCTCATGGGCGATGATATCCGTGTTAGTGACGGTGATTTGGCAGTTCGTTGGACTATATCTAATTATCTTTTTAGCAGCCTTGCAGAATGTGCCAGAAGAAGTGTTAGAAGCTGCAAAAATAGACGGGGCATCAGAATGGACAACTACATGGAAAATTACTGTCCCGATGATCTGGGATACGGTTATAGTAGCAGTTATTCTTTGTATTTCCGGTAGCTTAAAAACTTTCGACTTAATTTATGTTATGACTCACGGTGGACCGGCACACTCTACAGATGTAATGGCTTTGTACATGTTTAATGAAACATTCTCCCAACTGCAATACGGATACGGTAGTGCGGTTTCTGTAGTTATTTTCTTCTTTAGTCTTATATTAATCTATGTGGTAACAAAATTACTAGGTCGCAAAATGTTATAAGGGGGGACAACATCACTATGGAAACATTTATTAATCCTGAAATGAAAAAGAAAAAGAAATTTAGTGTAAAACGGCTAATAATCTACATTATTTTGATTGCATTCGCTGTTGTTAATGCTTATCCAATCTTATGGATGATTATAAATTCATTTAAATCAAATCAAGAGTTTGCTAATAATCAATTTGGATTTCCGAAAGAATTTGTGTTTCAAAATTATATAGATGCGTGGACGACTGCTAATTTTGGAACGTTGTTTACAAATAGTATCTTCATTTGCTTAACAGCAACCTTTCTTACGGTGCTAATAGGAGCAATTACATCATATTTCTTGGCAAGGTTTACTTTCAAAATGAACAGAGTTGTTTATACTTTCTTTATTTTTGGTATGTTGATTCCTATTCATGCAACTTTGGTGCCAATGTTTATATTAATGAGAAATATAGGCCTTTTAAATACACCAATTACGTTATTGTTCCCGTATATAGCTTTTCATCTACCAATTACTATCTTTATTTTAACTAGTTTTATGAAAGCTTTTCCGAAAGATATTGAAGAATCAGCTATTATGGACGGTTGTGGTATTTATCGAATCTTTTGGTCAATCATTTTGCCAATGACTCGACCAGCTTTAGCTACTGTGTTAATTCTTAACTTCATTTATAACTGGAATGAATTCTCCTTTGCTCTTGTATTAATTAACAATCCTGAATTCCAAACACTGCCGTTAGGATTAGCAAGTTTCGCGGGACAATTCACAACAAATTATGGAGCGCAGATGGCAGGTTTAACGATGTCCCTTGTACCAATTGTTGCTTTTTATTTATTACTTGAAAAAGAAATAGTACAAGGAATGACAGCTGGTGCAGTAAAAGGATAGAATAGGAGTAGAAAACTAAAAGGTTGATGACATATGAGACGACATTGGGGCTTGAAGCAACAATTCTTAACCGTATTTCTGCTATTTATTACCCTGCCCACTATTCTTTTTGGAACATTAATTTATTATCAAGCAACAAAGGCTTTCAAACACCAAGCTGAAGTAAATACTACGGCTAGGCTAAACAAAAACGATGAAAATTTAGCATCGATCATAAGTGAGATTGAAAATATGACATCTTATATGATCTACGATGATAGCTTTCGAACGTTTTTCACTGCCTCTAAAAATAAAATACAACAAATTAGGCAATCAGAAGAAGATATCCGGGGCTATCTCACTTTTCAGTTAACAAGTTATGACTATGTAGATTCAATACTGCTTAGAGGTAGTCTGGGAAATACACTACACTTCGGAAATCCAATTTCAGCAGATGAACAAGTTTTAGATGAAAAAATGCAACAAACAGAAGGAAAACCTTTTTGGAGTGATAGTTATAAGGTTACAAGTGATTGGGCTGGTACCAATACGGTTGTTAGCTTGTCTAGGATGATCAATGATATTAATGATATTGCTCAACCAATTGGAATGGCAAGGATCCGCTTAGATGGATCAAAATTCTATCAGGCAATCGAAGCTGAAGCATCTCATCAACAAGGCGATTATTTCATTATAAACAGTTCAGGAGAAGTAGTCCTTCATCCAGAACAATCTTTAATCGGCAAGCCGTTTCCTGACTCTCGTGTAATTCAAATGGTAGAAAACCAGGAACAATCAACAGTGACATTTAAAACCGATAATGATACCTATTTGCTTACCAAAAATAAGATCAATGGGACAGATTGGTATTCGGTGATTTTAGTCAATGAAAGTGAAGTTGTTGAAGGTTTATACAATGTGCGATCACTTATTACTAATATGATTATTTTGCTTATTATATTAGGTGGCATTGCTTTTGTAGGTTTTTACGTTTTCAACATTAAACGAATTATCGAGTTGACTGATCAAACGAAACAACTTGAAGGTGGGGATTTTTCTGCAAAAGTAGAAGTTAGTTCTCAAGATGAAATAGGCCGATTAGGATTGAGTTTTAACAAAATGGTGATTATGTTGGAGAAGCATATTGAAAGTGAATATAAACTTAAAATAAAACAAAAAGAGTCAGAACTAAAAGCATTACAAAATCAGATTGATCCACACTTTTTATATAACACATTAGATATGATTCGCTGGACAGCACGGCTTGAGAATGCGATGGAAACAGGACAACAAATTGAACGACTTTCCAATATATTTCGTATGAGTCTGAATATGGGAAAAATGTGGGTCCGTCTGGAAGAAGAGGTTCAATATATTAAAAACTATTTGGAACTGCAAAAAAATCGTTTAGGTGATCGGTTGAGGTTTAGTATTTATATCGATGATCAAATAAAAAATGTTTATGTAATGAAGCAGCTTCTTCAACCTTTAGTGGAGAATAGCATTAAACACGGATTTAAAGATTTACCGAGACAAGGTGTCATTGCTATTCGTTGTTATAAAGTTAAAGATAAAGTTATTTTCGAAGTGGCTGATAATGGGTGGGGTTTCGATCAGACATCGGCAGAGAAAGGTTTTGACAATCATGAGGGGTATGCGTTAGCTAATATTGAGGATCGATTAAGTATTGCATTTGGTAATCAATCGGAGCTAAGCGTATTAGATACCCAATTAGGTGCTACTGTTCAAATTACAATTCCAGAATTAAATAAAGAAAAAATAAAAGGTATTAGGAAGGAATTAGGTGAATAGCCATGTCTTTCAAGATGTTAATCGTTGATGACGAGCCTATTATATCACGCGGTTTAAAAGACACCATTCCTTGGGAAAAATATAACATCGAAGTAATCGGTACTGCTAATGATGGAAGGGACGCAATAAACAAAATTAACGTCAGTGAAACTATTGATCTTGTCATTACGGATGTGAGAATGCCAAATCTAGACGGTTTAGGACTGGCTAATTACCTACACGAGCATTATCCTAAAGTTCGGACGATTATTGTTAGTGGCTATGATGAGTTTGCATACGCGCAACAGGCATTGAAAGCGGGTGTGAAGGATTATTTATTAAAACCTGTCAATATTGATGAACTAGTGAATAAGGTACAGGATATTATAAGTGAATTGATCGTGGAACAGAAGGATGCAGAGGCTAACTATCAAACTGTCTTAAAAAATGCAATATTTAATCAAGTATCCAATTTTCCTGTGAGATTATCAAAAACTAACAAAAAAATCGAGGAAATTAGAGTCTATCCCTTCATTAGTGTTTTACAAGATTATAGTAAAACACTAAATAATTTAACTGAGCAAGCAATGCCAAATATAAAATCGCTGTGGAAGAATGGTATTGATAAAACTTTATCAAATAATGGATATCAAACAATTTCTATTTTTACGAATGAGAATGTGCTACTAACATGCTTACTTGAATATGAACAAGACAGTTGCGCTGAAAGGGTAAGGGCCTTGCTTACTGATACCACTTGGAATGAAAGATATGATCTTATGTATGTATGGAGTGAATCTCCAATAAAGCTTGCAGAACTTAACAGGAAATTTACTGATTTACTGAACAACATCCGTTATCTTCCTTTACAAAAAGATGGAAGTGTTGTCATCCATCATACGGAACAACAGGGCCAACAGGTTTATCCAATAGAATTAGAAACAAAAATAGTAACATCCATCTTGGAAATGGATAAAGAAGACATACATCGTTATGCGAAAGAATTGTTTGAATTCTTTGAGACAGAACAATATTTTCTAGATGAAGTTGTGCAAGTGTGTAGCGAGATTATTATAAAACTTATTAATAGAATTCAGTCACTCCGCAATAGAGAAACTGTTCAAATAGAATTGCATTATAAAAAGTGGATTGATGTGCGGCTGTACAATTCTTACCAATTACTCAAAGAACTTTTTGAAGATGATTTAAACGTAATTTCCAGTAAGCTAGATGTTAGTGAAATAGGTGAGAAGGATTGGTTGATCAAACGCGCAGAAGCTTATATTAAAGAGTTTTATCAATCAAATCTATTGGTCAATGAAGTTGCCGATGTTGTTAACATTTCGCCGAATTATTTTAGTACTTTATTTAAACAAAAGACTGGCGAAAATTTTAACTCATATGTAAATGATTTGCGAATAGAAGAAGCAAAAACGTTACTTGCAGAAACACCTTTAAAGGTGAGTGAAATTGCTGAACAAGTGGGTTTTAAAGAATATAAATATTTTGTCGACGTATTCAAAAGATTTTCTGGAACAACACCGACGAATTATCGAAAATTTATTGACAGATAAACAATGAATCTTTGCTTAAAATGATTCCATAGCAACGAATGATAATGGGGACAACTAGTAAACTTTGCTATTTGTTTCTGTAGTCGAGTATTTGTTGTAAGTACTTGAAACTAAAGGGAGGAAAATTAGCATGATTAAAGTAAATATACCGAAGGATTTTATGATTGGAGCGGCTGTATCTGCGTGGCAAACGGAAGGGTGGTCCGGGAAGAAAGATTTTCAAGATTCTTATTTGGATTTATGGTATAAAAATAATAAAAACGTCTGGCACAACGGTTATGGACCAGCTGTAGCAACTGATTTCTATAATCGATATAAAGAGGACATTAGTTATATGAAAGAGATTGGTTTAACACACTTCCGTTCTTCTATCAACTGGTCGCGTTTTTTAGTAGATTATGAGAATGCGGTTGTAGATGAAGAATATGCAGCATATGTGGACAATGTTATAGACGAGTTAATCGCCAATGGTGTCGAGCCAATGTTCTGTTTAGAGCACTACGAAGTACCAGCTGAGTTATTTGAAAAATATGGTGGCTGGGAATCAAAACATGTTATTGAATTATTTATCAAATATGCAGAAAAAGTATTTGATCGTTATGGAGATCGAGTAAAACATTGGTTTAGCTTCAATGAACCTGTAGTAGTGCAAACACGCGTATATCTGGATGCGATTCGCTGGCCATTCGAGCAAAACACAAAAAAGTGGATGCAGTGGAACTATAACAAAGCATTAGCTACGGCAAGGTTAGTTGCATTGTTTAAAGAAAAAGAATTGAAAGAAAAGTACGGTGCGAAGGTTGGGGTAATCTTAAATCCAGAAGTAACTTATGCTCGCTCTACTGCTGAGCACGACCAGGAAGCGGCAAGGATGTATGACATGTTTTTCAATCGTACGTTCTTAGATCCAGCTATTAAAGGAGAATTTCCTGAAGAGCTGTTTATCTTGATGGAAAAGCATGATATAACCCCTGCACATAGTCAAAAGGAATTACAGATTATTAAAGAAAACACAGTCGACTATGTGGGATTAAACTTATACTTTCCACACCGAGTAAAAGCACGAACATCAGCTTGGAATGATAGCATTCCATTTCATCCTGAATATTATTATGAAAAATTTGAGTTACCTGGTAAAAAAATGAACCCGTATCGTGGGTGGGAAATATATCCTAAGATTATGTTTGATATGGCGATGCGTATGAAAGATGAATATGGAAACATAGAGTGGTTCATTGCTGAAAACGGTATGGGTGTAGAAAACGAACATCGGTTCAAAAATGAAGAAGGAATAATACAGGATGACTATCGTATTGAATTTATAAGTGAGCATTTAAAGTGGTTGTTAAAAGCCGTAGAGCAAGGGGCAAATTGTACAGGTTATATGCTTTGGGCGTTTTCTGACAATGTTTCACCAATGAATGCTTTTAAGAATAGATATGGACTCGTTTCCATTGATCTTGAAAACGATCGTAATAGAAGCTTGAAAAAGTCTGCACATTGGTACAAAGATATTATTAAGGCTAGGCAATTTGAGGCACTAGACGATCGTGTGAATAAGTAATTCAGTTGTTGGCAGAAATAGTAATTTAGCTATTTCTGCCAACTTATTTAAGTCGTTTTTACTCTTGACGAACTAAAAGAACTATTAGAAGATAAAATATCGAGTAGAATCGAAATCGAAAAGTAAATGGTTAATGCTTGATTTTCAGCTACACGCATTTTTTCCACTGTAGGATTGCTGGATGGGAACGATGATTCAACAAGGGGTGCCTTTTACTAAAATAATTTGGTATGAAGGCATGTGAATACATCATAAAACAAACTAAGGGAGGTAATCTTTTATGAAAAAGTTCTTAGCTTTTGATGTCGGTGGAACCTTTATTAAATACGGTATCGTAACGGAAGATGCTGAAATATTAGAAAAAGGAAAAGTTAAAACACCAAAAGCATTAGAAGAATTATTGGAAGTGATCAATCAATTTGCAAAACAATTTAGAGATGTGGAAGGAATTGCAATAAGTTGCCCGGGGGCTGTTTCAGATGAAGGAATTATTTATGGTTCCAGTGCAATTCCCTACATACATGGGCCAAATATAAAACAATTAATTGTAGAGCGTACTGGATTACCGGTGTATATGGAGAATGATGCTAATTGTGCAGGCTATGCGGAAGTATGGAATGGTTCAGCTAAAGGCAAGCAAGATGTTCTTGTGATGGTAATTGGAACCGGAATTGGTGGAGCAGTAATTAAGGACGGATTACTACATAAAGGCAATAACCTCCATGGAGGAGAATTTGGATACATGCTGCTAACGAGTGATTATACGAGCAGTGACGATGTATGGAGTAGAGTTGCATCGATGAAGGCACTAATTAAAAGTGTAGCAAAGGCAAAAAATGTAGATTTTGAAACACTTTCTGGGGAAGAAATTTTTGAATTAGCGGAAGCAGGAGACACGATTTGTATCGATGCAGTTGATCGATTTTATCATCTATTGGCAATTGGCATCTATAACTTGCAATATATATATGATCCAGAGGTCATATTAATTGGTGGGGGAGTAAGCGCAAGAGAGGACTTAATCGATAAAATTAATGGTAAATTAAGTGAAATACTCGATGTAATTAAGCTTGCTAAAATCCGTCCAGTGATAGATACGTGTATGTTTAGGCAGGATGCGAATCTACTAGGTGCCGTTTACGGCTTCATGAAAGTGAATAATTAGGAGTCTCTCATCCAGCAAAAAGTATATTCGATTTCGTAATAACTTTTAATCATTATAAAGCTTGTAGGAAAAGCCATTCCTACAAGCTTTTATTTGTTACTTATTCAATAGTAAAATCATGTTCTACTTTATATTCTTCTCCACCTTGTGGAGTCATCCATGCAGATAAGACATAAGAACCTGGAGAAAGATTGAGTTCATGTAAATCAATCGAATATTGTAATGCTTCCCCTTGTTTCATTTTTTCTTCTCCCATTACTTGCATGAAAGAGGCAACACTTGAGTATAAATAGATTTGCTCTCCTTTTGAATCACTAACAGCGTAATCATACCGTTGCGAACTTGTAAACTCAAGGACAACTTCTTCTTCAGTTTGGTTGGCCACTTGGTAATCGTAAACTAGTGGAGATGATTCAGTAAGGGTTGGTACAACTTTTCCTGCAACGATGCTATTTCCACTACCATTTGTATTTTCTGTTTCTTGATTACCTTCATCTGCATTGCTTGTGCCGCAACCTGCTAAAAATAAACCAAATAAAACTACTAATAAAAAGTACATAGTTTTTTTCATCATTAACCTCCTAGGTTAGGTTTGCATCTTAACTTCTATTTCAACCTATATGTCGTTTCTTTATATGAAAAGGTTACAGTATGAGAAAAGATAATTGCTTACAAGTATATTTGCCTTTATGATTATCTTAGGAGGGGATCGCTCTGTGAGTTTTGTATCGATAGATTTTGAGACAGCAAATAAGTATCGTGATAGTGCGTGTGCTATTGGGATTGTAATAATAAATGAGCAGGGAGTTAGGGAAGAGTTTTATAGTTTAATCAATCCTTTAATGGAATTTGACTTTCATAATGTGTATGTACACGGAATAACGGAATCAGATGTTATTGATGCGCCTACGTTTGAAGAACTGTGGCCGACTATTAAAGGATATTTGAATAATCATTTATTAGTTGCTCATAACGCTAGCTTTGATATGAGTGTTTTGAGAGCATGTCTAGATCGTTATCGTCTAGATTATCCCAAATTAGAATATCTTTGTTCGGTAATGATTTCAAAGCAAGTATGGCCTGGTTTACCGAATTATAAACTGAACACATTAGCAGAGTTACATGGTATTCAATTTGCTCATCACCACGCGTTAGATGACGCTAGAGTAGTTATCGAATTGTTGTTGCGAGCTAATAAAGAAACAGAGGTAACAAGTGTGAGAGAATTAATAGATGTAATCCAAATTTCATGTGGTAAGATTTTCGAGCGCAGTTACATAACACCGAAAGCGAAACGAAATAAAAGGACTGTCAGAAGCAGGGGCGTTAAAAATTATCATCTATAATTGTAACAAAAAGAAGGCAGGCATAAGCTGGTGAACTGGTCATGGCCGCCTTGGTATGAAAGTAATATCTAAAAGATTGTTGTTCATACGCAAAATAGCTAAAATGCGTCGTAACGGAGTGCTAAGCAGACGCTGTGGAAAAATACGCCCTTTCCGCGGGGAACGCTTCAGCCTCCTCAATCGCAAAGAGCGCTCTCTGCGGGGTCTTCAGACTGTTCCTTTCCCGCTGGAGTGGCGTATTTTTCCACCGCTTAGGGTACTGTTACACCTTTTATGAAGCGTAGTCCCTACACTTTGACTCCTCGAAAATAAAACCCAATTTTCTTCGTGCGATGTATCGCTGTCGTAGCTTTCCTTGTCCTGCGGGACTAGTGGCGTAAGTGAGACCCCGCAGAACGCAGGAGGCCACTGAAAAAGTCCGATAAATTTTGAAAAGAGTGAATACCAAAAAAATCCATCCCCACTTTCCGCCTGAAAATCAGAAGTAAATCGAACTGGTTTCTCCACTTTTCTATAGAAAAGTAGCAAGATTTTGGGATAGTGTTTTTGAAAAAACTTCATTTTTAACAGACAAAGACTTTTTCAGTGGCCTTGAACGCAGTTCGAGGAGGCTCACTAGCCCCCCTGCGGAAAGCAAAGTGTAGGGACGGAGCGATGCACATCTAAGATCGTGAGCACCTATGCACTACGACGCAGTTCACTTCAAATATGACATAAAAGCAACGAACTCTATGAAAAGAGCCTAACAAAAAAGGGTGCCGCATTCGGCACCCTTAAATGTTCTATTGAATGAATTGCTTATCAATTAAATCAGAGAAATCAGGTTTTTCTTTTAGGAATTTAAGATTATAGGAAGAATCACCGAATGCTTGAACTGCTTCAGCATCCACTTCATATGTGAAACCAATGTTTCCCCATGCGTTATCGATAACATCTCTACTTAATTCTTGACGAGTCACTTCTTTAATATCATTGATCGCAATTGTTTTTGCTTCTTCTGGGTTATCAGCGATAAATGCAGTTGCATCTTTATGAGCGTCTACAATGCTTTGAACTAATTCTGGATTGTTTTCAATTTTTTCACCAGTTGTGACTAAAACGGATGCCGGAAGTGTTGTGCCAAATGATACTTCTGTTGGATCAATAATTACTTTAGCACCTGTTTCTGCTTGTATGACAGATGCCCAAGGTTCCGGAGCTACAGCTACATCAATTCTACCTGATTCAAACATCATCTGATATTGTGCTGGTTCACCAGTGGTATGCACCATTTTCCCACCAATTCGTTCAGAAGTTATACCAAGTTCATTCATATACGTTTCAAATTGTACATCGTGTGTACAGCCAACACGTGGAGTGATAAAAGTGTGTCCTGGGATATCTTCAACCGACTCAATACCACTACCAGGCCTAGCTAAAACGACTGTCCCACCTGTAGAACCACCACCGATAATTTTCACGTCTGTTCCAGTTGTATAGTTATTCATTGCAGGACCAGGTCCAACCAATCCTGCATCAATTTCTCCTGTTTTAAGTGCGGTCATGAACGATGCACCATCAGGGAAGGTTTTATAATCTATTGTAATCCCATCACCTAGTTGATCCTGATAAAATCCTTCCGCCTTTGCGACCATTGCTGGTACGTGATTAATGTTTGGGAAATAACCAATTGTAATTTCTTCTACAGTGTCTCCGTTAGTAGAAGATGTCCCGCATGCTGCTAAAATACCAGCAAATGTTATAAGCATAATAATTGAAATAAAACCTTTTTTCATGTTTGTAACCTCCTAAGATTAGTTTATTAATTATAGTCCCCAACGTCTGGCAACTGATTTTTCAATACGTTGGAATATTAACTGATCGACAATAGCACCAATAACACCAATGATAATCATTACACCAATGACCAAACTCATATCGCCAAAATCTCCTGCATAGCGAAGCGTATAGCCTAATCCTGGTCCAGTTGTTAATAGTTCCCCAGCGATTAAAGCTCTCCAGGAAAATGCCCATGCGAGTCGTGATCCAGTCACAAAATAAGGAACTGATGCCGGAACAGTTACTCGGAAAAACAAGTCGATACCTTTAGAACCCATTGTTTGAGCTGCTTTTACATAAAGGGGTGAAACATTTTTAATCCCGGTTCGAACGTTTAATGCCATTACAAAGGTACCACCTAAAATAACAACAAAGATAACGGCTTGTTCATTTAAGCCAAACCACATGATGGCAAGTGGTAACCACACGATACTAGGAACACTTTGAAAGGCAAGCAGGGTGGACCCAATAGTATCATCTGCTGTTTTTGATTTAGCTATTAGTACGCCAATACTTGTGCCAATTAATAGTGAAATAACTAAACCAATAATAAGGCGTCTAAAACTTGCTATTAAATCGTAAACTAGGGTCAAGTCAGATATGCCAACATAAAGCGAGGTGAACACCTTTGTTGGAGGTGGGAGCATGATTTCTGGCCATAGACCTACACGTGAACCCATCTCCCACAATGCCAGGACAATAACGAAAAAGATAATGCGTTTAATTACTGGCTTCATAGGCTAACTCCTCGCTGATGACTTTATCAATTTCTGTTTTAAGATAGCTCATAATGTGTTCTTCTATTTTTAGCATTTCTGTTTTATGTTCATCTCTTGGTCGTGGCAAGTCGACTTTAATATCTGTTAAAATGGTACCGGGCCTTGTTCCCATGACAATAATCCGATCCGATAACTTAATAGATTCAGAAATACTGTGTGTGACAAATAATACTGTTTTCTTCGTTTCCATCCAAATATCTTCTAATTGACGGTGGAGGCGAGTTCTCGTTTGCTCATCTAATGCACCGAATGGTTCATCCATGAGTAATATGCCAGGATCCATCGCTAGTGCTCTTGCAATGGCCACTCTTTGCTGCATACCACCTGAGAGTTCGTGGGGGTAATGATCCAAGTAGTTACTCAGCTGCACCATTTGTAGATACTTTTTAGCTTGGTTTGATGCTTCCTTCTTGGGCATATCCTTTTTTAACGGAAACATGACATTTTCTAGAACGTTTATCCATGGAAACAGCGCAGCGTGTTGAAATACCATTCCACGGTCTTTTCCTGGTTTAGTAATCGTTTTATCATTGACAACAATTTCACCAGTTGTTGTGCTTGTTAATCCTGCTACAATTGAAAGTAGTGTAGATTTTCCACAACCAGATGGACCTAAGATGGAAACAAATTCACCTTCATCTATTGTTAAGTTAATATCTTTAAGCACAGTGGTAGGTTGATTGTTTTTATCATGAAATTGTTTATTTAGTTGATTTATATGAATAGTCATCTTTATCACACCTAATCTTATAATTCTTATCAAAATAATCGGAATTAGATATTAATTATAATATTTATATAGTATTTGTCAACCGTGTGAAGATAATTCATGTTATTTTGGGCATCTGCAACATACTAATTCCACAGATATCTTGTTTATACGCCTAAGTTTAATTTAATTGAAAATATTTTTTTGCAGGAAATTGGCTGTTTTTGTTGAATGTTTTGATTTAAGAAAGAGGTGATATTGATGAGCATCTTAATGGAATCCATGCAATTTCCAATTGATAATTTATTAGGATTATTTTTGTACGCCCTTTTATTTACACTAATACCAGGTGTAATTGTTAGTCTAACGTTTCGGTTTATTCCAAAACGTTTACCATATATGCTGCAAAATGTAGTCGTTGCTGTATCTGTCTATCTTGGTATTATTTTGTGGTGGCATTTTATCGTTCGTTAATTATTTGAAATACATAATCTATAAAGTTCTACCCAAGCAAATGTGCTTGGGTTTTATTCGTAATGTTATAAACAGTTGTGTAAGGTATTTATGAAATTACTCATATAGCAGAATAAAGATATGTATACTAGTTGCATATTAATTAGGTAATAATGAAAACATATCTATTCAAAGAAAAAATTAGAAAGGTGGTATATATGAACTTCTGTAAGATTTCTCGTACATTTTTGTTTGTAGTTGGATTAATTTTTCTTGTATCTTGCAATCATGGTGGGCTTGACTCTACTTTTCCTTCTACAATCCATGCTGGGAAACTAGTTATTACAGATAAGTTGAAGACAGATAGCAATTATGCGGGAAATATTCAAGCTACAATGCATGCAGAAGGTAAGTCCGTGCTACAGCAACAATTAGATGAGATTATCACTAATGATCCTATTCTAAAGGGCGCTTTAGCAGGTGTTAGTGTTCGATCAGCTAGGAATGGTGAGCTACTTTATGATCATATGGGAGATACTAGAATGAAGCCGGCTTCCAATATGAAATTGTTAACTGCAGCAGCAGCACTCTCATCCTTAGGTTCTGATTACACCTTTACGACAGAAGTATTAACAGATGGCTCGATTAATGAAGGTATCTTAAACGGAAATTTATATTTAAAAGGAAAAGGAGATCCTACATTATTACAAGAGGATTTTAACCAATTGGCAAAGCAAACTCATGATTTAGGAATTGATGTGATTGAGGGGAGTATAATTGCAGATGATACTTGGTTTGATAGTATTAGATACTCGACAGATCTTAGTTGGAACGATGAGTTTACCTATTATGGGGGACAGATTTCAGCATTAACAGCATCCCCGAATAACGATTATGATGCTGGTTCTTTAATTGTTACGGTATCTTCAGCAGGTGTTGGAGAAAAGCCTACAGTGACAATCACACCAGATACGGATTATGTTACAATCCTCAATCAGGCAGGAACGGTTGCTACGGCTGATGAGCAGGAAGAACTTAAAATTGAACGAGAGCATGGTACCAATATTATTACGATAGATGGAACGATTCAGATGGATTCTTATAATAAAAAAGAATGGATTTCTGTATGGGAACCAACAGGATATGCATTAGACTTATTTAAACAAGCCTTAAAAGAGCAAGGGATAACATGGAATGAAGATTTAACGGTTCTATCGTCACCATTTGAAGTTAGTACTGTTCTTGTTAGTCATTCCTCAATGCCGTTATCACAATTACTAACCCCATTTATGAAGCTTAGCAATAATATTCATGCAGAAGTATTAGTAAAGGAAATGGGCAAGGTTGTCCATGGAGAAGGAAGTTGGGATAAGGGATTACAAGTCGTTGAATCCATGCTCCCATCATTAGGTGTTAATACAGAAACCTTAGTTATCAGAGACGGATCGGGAATATCACATGTCAATCTAATTCCAGCAAATCAAATTTCCCAATTGTTATTTGCTGTTCAATCCAAACCATGGTTTTCAACCTATTTAGAGTCACTACCTGTGGCTGGAGTACAGGAAAAAATGGTTGGTGGATCATTAAGATATCGTATGCATGATACACCTGCAAGTGGAAAGGTGAAAGCGAAAACAGGAACGATCTCAACCGTAACCACCTTATCTGGTTATGCTGAAACGGCAACTATGGGTACACTAATCTTTTCCATCATGCTAAATAACGTATTGGACGAGGACCTAGGCAAAGATGTAGAAGATAAAATTGTATCAATACTAGTCAGTCAATAAGAAATAGAATTAGGTTAACCAAATTTTACTGAGAATGTAGTATAATAATATGTTGAGTAACTAGTATAAGCATAGAAAGTTGATGAAGATGAAAAGCATGCCAATATTTAAAGATGAAATTGAACAACTATTCTCCAAGTCGATGTATATGCGAGGTCTTCTATACTATAATCAAGGCCGGGTGCAAAGCCTTTATTATGTAGAAAGAGATAATAGATGGCGCGGCAAAGTAATTGGTACAGGTGCGTATGATGTGACAGTTACTATTTTAGATGACCATGTTGATTTTCGATGTGATTGTTTGGCATTTTTTGATTATGGAGAATGCAAGCATGCAGCAGCATGTCTGTTTGAAATTGCCGACAAACAGGAAAAAGAAGACCCATTTATATTAGAAACGAAAAAGAAGCGAGAACAACAAAAGGTAATAAATCACTTTATTGATGTTTTCTCAACCTATCAGCAAACGGAAGCATATAGTCACGAACAATTCATTAAGGACCCTTTAAACGTAGAATTTATTATTAAAACGCAGTTATCCTCGAACTATGGTGCATCATCAGTATGGGCAATAGAGATGAAGACAGGTGTTAATCGAGTCTATGTTGTAAAGGATTTAAATAAATTCTTACAAGCTGTTGAAATGAATAATTCATATTTTTTTACAAAAAATTTCTCGTATGATCCGACTGAGCAGGTGTTTACCAAACAAGACTTTGCGGTTATCCAATTACTTATTCAAATTAGTAAAAATGAGGCCGCATATAATGACAGGTACTATTCTTACCGAGGTGACGAACGTGCTGTAATGGTACCACCAATGATGGTAGATACACTATTAGAGATGCTAATGGAAACGAATTTTACTTTTGAGAGTTACAATCATAGCTATACAAGTTTGGAAATTATTGAGAATGAAATACCGCTTGCTTTTCGATTGGAAAAGGGAGAAGCAGACGATTTTCAATTGGATATTTCGGAATTAGCCAATGTAGAATTGTTTGAATTATACGGATACCTGCAGAAAGGGTATCAGCTTTACAAGTTAACTAGCGAACAACAACGGATAATAGAAGAACTTCAAACAGGTTTCGATACAACATCATCTATTTACAAAGGCCAACACATACCGATTGCTAAAGATCAAATCGAGTCTTTTTTGTCAGTAGCGATTCCAGAAATGAAAAAAATAGGCACCTTAGATATTTCTGAGCAGGTTTCCAATCAAATTAGGCAGTTCCCATTGCAAGCAAAGATATTAGTAGATAGCGATGGTGAAACCCTGCAAGTTGATGTTGAGTACCATTATGGAGATGTGACCATCAATCCATTTTTACCGAGTGCTCCCGATGAGGAAAAAGAAGAAGGGTTAACCGTCCGCGATATGCGTAAAGAACAAGAAATAATGACAGCAATCGAGGATGCGTCCTTAAAATATAACGGGAAAAAGCTATATGTTGAAGGAGAGGAAGATATTTATTACTTTCTCTTTCACACATTGCCTTATCTAGAAGATAAAGCAAATATCTTTTTAACTAATGAAGTTAAAAGTCTGTTATTACCTGATTCCTATGCGCCTACAACTACGTTTGATTTTAATAATGATGGCAGTCTGCTAGAAGTCAGTTTTGACATGAAGGATGTAGAGCCTGATCATATTCAGCAAATCTTGAAATCGGTTGTTGAGAAGAAGAAGTATTATCGATTACCAAATGGTGCGTTTGTGTCTATTGAAGGTAATCAACAAATGCAAAATATACAGCAGTTGTATTCTGAATTAAATATTAACAAAGCGGAGCTGAATGGCAGTACATTACAGTTACCAGTATATCGGGCACTGCAGGTGGACGATTTAATTCAAGAAGATACTAAGCTTAAAATTAAAATTGGGAAACAATTTCGTAAGTTAATTCAAAGTCTTAAAAATCCTGATGAACTTGATTTCGAATTGCCTGTAGATTTGCAAGCTGATTTAAGGGAGTACCAAACGCTTGGCTTCCAGTGGTTAAAGACACTAGCAACGTATTCACTCGGAGGTATCCTTGCTGATGATATGGGCTTAGGAAAAACATTGCAGGCTATTGCATTTCTATTATCTGAAAAGCAGGAACAGAAGCTAACTAATCCTGCCTTAGTAGTTGCCCCCGCTTCTCTAGTGTACAATTGGAAAAGCGAACTCGAAAAATTCGCACCAAGTTTAGATGCAGAAGTTGTCATCGGTACACCGTCCGAAAGGGAAGCTATTTTACAGCAAGAATCCCAACCAAATGTCCTAATTACTTCGTATCCACTATTAAGACAGGATATAGATTTATATAAGGATCAACAATTCAGTTGCTTGTTTCTAGATGAAGCACAAGCTATTAAGAATCATATAACGAAAACCTCGAAGGCAGTGCGTGATATTCGAGCAGGGAAAAGATTTGCGTTAAGTGGCACACCAATCGAAAACTCCTTGGATGAGTTATGGGCTCTTTTTCAGGCTGTCTTGCCAGGCTTTTTCCCGAGCCAACAGGCATTTCGGAAACTGTCGGAAGAGAAGATTTCCAAAATGGCTCGCCCTTTTATCTTGAGACGTTTAAAGAAAGATGTCTTGACAGAGCTTCCTGATAAGATTGAGACGACGCAAGTATCAGAATTAACACAGCAGCAAAAAGAGTTGTATATGGGATACTTAGAAAAGATTCAAAAAGAAACGATTGCATCCTTGCAAGGTGAAGGATTAAATCGTAGCCGGATAAAAATTTTAGCAGGTTTAACGCGACTTCGGCAGTTGTGTTGTCATCCTTCGTTGTTTATCGAAAACTATGAGGGCTCATCTGGTAAATTAGAGCAGCTCATCGAGATTGTTGGAAATGCCAAAGAAAATAAAAAGCGTATGTTAATCTTCTCGCAATTTACGAGTATGCTACACATTATTCGTAAGCAATTAGATGAAGCTGGCCTATCATATTTTTATATTGATGGTAAAACACCTTCAAAGGAACGAGTGGAAATGGTTAACCGTTTTAATGAAGGGGAAAATGATGTTTTTCTCATTTCATTAAAAGCAGGTGGCACTGGTCTGAATTTAACTGGTGCAGATACAGTAATTTTGTACGATTTATGGTGGAATCCAGCAGTTGAAGATCAAGCTGCCGACCGCGCGCACAGAATGGGACAGAAAAATGTGGTGCAAGTTATTCGTTTGCTTTCTAAAGGGACCATTGAAGAAAAAATATATCAACTGCAGCAACGTAAAAAAGAATTGATTGAAAAAGTTATTCAACCTGGTGATACCATGTTATCAAGTCTATCGGAACAGGAAATTAAAGAATTATTAAGTATATAAGTGTAAATGCTGCTGGAAAAAATCCAGCAGCATTTTTTATGAAATAAAATAGCATTCGGGTTGTCTAGCTCCAGTGATGCAACTAGCGAGAATTTACTCATCTAAGTTTTGCCTACGCTTTTCTTATTACTTGTCATATTTACTGACAAGCTGCTGGATAGAAAATGTGTATTGTGGTTAAATAAATAGGATTTACAGATAGATATAAATGGTGTATATTATTTACGAACGATTCATCAATAAAACGATTTAATATTCGTAATTTTACATATAATTGTTAATTTTATTACGATAAACTCGAGTTGTTACATGTTTTTGTTGCATATAAGTAGTAATTCTAGCATTAATGGATACAGTTGACGAAATTTGCAGCAAGGACTTCTAACATATATATAAGGATAATAAGGGGGAAAACAGAATGAAAAAGCAATTACTTGCCGTGTTATTTAGTCTTATTGCCATTATGTTTGTTATAACAGGCTGTGGTGAAGATACAACGGAATCAAATGATACAGAATCAAATACCGGAACAAATGGTGCTGAAAACGGTAATACAGAAGAAGATGCCGAGGCACCAGTAAACATCGGCGTTGTATTTGCTACAGGTGGTCTTGGGGATCAATCCTTCAATGATAATGCGTATGAAGGAATTGAAAGAGCAAAAGCAGAGCTTGGCGTAACTTATGATTACGTAGAACCAAATGAAATTGCTGAATTTGAAACATATCACCGTGAATATGCAAAAACAGGTGAATACGATTTAATCGTTGGTATTGGATTCGACCAAGTTGATGCGATTTCCATCGTTTCTGAAGAATTCCCAGAGCAAAAATTCTTGTTAATTGATTCTGTACTAGAAGCAGACAATGTTGCTTCTGCAGTGTTTAAAGCTGAAGAGGGTGCGTTCTTAGCAGGATCTATTGCTGCACAACAATCAGAATCAGGAACAATTGGTATTGTTGGTGGAATGGATATTCCATTAATCAATGCATTTGCAGCTGGTTATGAAGCCGGAGCAAAATTTGTTAAGCCAGATACAGAAGTCTTAGTTAACTATGTAGGTGCATGGAATGATCCAACTATAGGTAAAGAGATGGCTACTTCTATGTATGACAGTGGAGCAGATGTCGTTTACGCAGCAGCAGGTGGATCAGGACTTGGGGTATTTACTGCAGCAGATGAACAAGGATTTATGGCGATTGGTGCCGATATGGAACCATCTCAAGGACCAGATTACTTAGTTGCTACAACAGTTAAGAAAATTGATAATGTTATCTTTGATCAAGTTTCCGCACTAATTGACGGAGAATGGACTGCTGAAGTATTAAATCTAGGTGTAAAAGAAGAAGCAGTTGGTTACATGGTAGAAGGTAGTAATATTGAAACACCACAAGAATATATTGACGTGGCGGAAGATTTAAAACAACAAATCATCGATGGTGAAATAGTTGTTCCTACAGAATTAGATGCAGTTGAAACATTTTTAACAGAACATCAATAAAGCGTGTTGCAGTAAATGAACCATTCATAAAGTACTTGATATAAATGGCCGCTCCAAAGCTTCTACTTTGGGGTGGCTACATCTATTTTCAACTAAATGGATGAGGAGGATAAAAATGTATGCTGTAGAGCTCAGAAATGTCACAAAACGTTTTGGCGTAACTGTTGCAAACGATGCCGTTACGTTTCAAGTGAAAAAAGGTGAGATACATAGTTTATTAGGTGAAAATGGCGCAGGTAAAACAACATTAATGAAAATTATTTATGGTATGCATAATCCAGATGAAGGAGAGATTTGGATTAATGGTAGTCAGGTTAATTATGACCATTTTAATCCATCTATTGCAATAAACAAGGGGATTGCCATGGTCCATCAGCATTTTATGCTAGTTGACACAATGACCGTCACCGAAAATGTAGTACTCGGATATGAAGCAAAAAAAGGGTTGTTTTTTGATAAGCAAAAATCGGTAAATGAGGTTGCCCGAATTTCAGATAAATATGGTTTGAAGGTTGATCCGAGGGCAATTGTTGAGGATTTACCAGTAGGTACGAAACAGCGGATTGAAATATTGAAGGCCCTTTATAGAGATGCAGACATACTCATATTAGATGAACCAACAGCGGTGCTGACGCCATTGGAAGTTGAGGATTTATTCCGTGTGTTAGTAGAATTAAAAAATGCGGGAAAATCGATTATTATAATTACACATAAATTAAAAGAAACAATGGCGATCGCAGACCGAACAACGATTCTTAGGAACGGTGAAACAATCGAAACCTTGGATACAAAAACATCGACTACAGAGCAATTAGCTGAGCTGATGGTCGGTCGAAAAGTATCTTTCGACGCACCTGCTACTGTTGATACAAAAAAAGAAAAACTATTAGAAATCAATGATTTAACGGTTCGAAATGGAAGAGTCCCTGTAATTGACGGTTTGAATCTTTCATTATTTGGTGGAGAAATACTAGGGATTGCTGGAGTGGAAGGTAATGGGCAATCAGAATTGATCGAAGTGCTTACTGGACTACTTTCGCCAAATGAAGGTAAAGTAATATTTAAAGAAAAAGAAATACAGAATTTGTCTCCAATACAGGTAATAAATGCTGGGATTGGACATATTCCCGAAGACCGAACGAAATCTGGACTTATAAATGATTTTTCTATTAAAGATAATTTAATTCTCGGTTATCATAATAAACCGATGTTTCAAAAAAATAAAGTTTTCAACACAAAGAAAATTACTGAACACGGTGAGATGATTCGTACGAACTACCAAGTGAAATCGTCTAATACGGACATGCCTGTAAGTGCACTATCTGGAGGAAATCAGCAGAAAATTGTAATTGGACGCGTATTATCCCAGGACCCAGACGTCATTATAGCTGCTCAGCCGACAAGGGGAGTAGATATCGGTGCAATTGAATACATTCACCAACAATTGTTCGAAATGAGGAATAAAGGAAAAGCTGTATTGCTAATTTCTGCCGAACTAGATGAGATTCGAAAACTTAGTGATAATATTGCAGTTATTTACGAAGGGAAAATAGTTGCTTATGACCGCGCTGAAAATTTCAGCGAATATGAACTAGGAAGCTTAATGACTGGTGGCACAAAGAAGAAAGAGGTGGAAACAGGACGTGATTAATCAACTACGTAAATTAGTTATGGGTTCGGCCATTACTAGTTCCATTCTTTCTTTAATACTAGCATTTTTGTTTAGTGGTTTGGTGCTTTTATTAGCAGGATATTCTCCAGTTGCTGCCTATGGCGCTATTGCGCAAGGTGCTTTTGGTGATTTAGATGCTTTAGCCAATACACTAGCTAAAGCGACGCCAATCATGTTTACTGGTTTAGCGGTAGCGATTGCTTTTAGGGGCGGGCTATTTAATATTGGTGCAGAAGGACAGTTATACCTCGGGGCATTTACTGCTGCCATTGTAGGTATATATTTAAATGGACTACCTGGTGTTATTCATATTGTTGTTGTCATGATCGCGGCCGGGCTTGTAGGTTCAGCGTGGTCATTTCTTGCTGGTTTTATCAAAGTAAAATGGCGTGCGCATGAAGTCATTGTAACAATTATGTTGAACTATATTGCAATCCTATTAACTGAATATCTAGTAAACTATGTATTTAAAGCAGAGGGAATGGTTCCCCGTACGGAGATGGTCGCAAAATCGGTATACCTTCCCCAGCTGGTCCCGCATAGTCAGTTAACAATTGGCATTTTCTTCGCGATAGCGGCTTGTCTGTTTATGTATTGGTTTTTCCGTTATCACGTGTATGGTTACGAAATAAGAGCAATTGGTCTAAATCCCACCGCAGCAAAAACGGGGGGGATTAATCACGGCAAACGGATCATGCTGACGATGGCGATTAGTGGATTTGTTGCTGCTTTAGCTGGTGCTGTTGAAGTAATTGGTGTGCACCATTATTTTATAAATGGTTTGTCTCCAGGTTATGGCTTTGACGGTATCGCAGTTGCTGTCTTAGGCAGGAACAATCCAATCGGAGTTATTTTCTCAGCGATTTTGTTTGGAGCTTTGCGTGCAGGTGGAATGCGACTGGATCGAAGCACAGAGATTCCTGCAGATTTTGTTATTATCATTCAAGCTTTAGTAATCATTTTTGTTGCTACACCATGGGTAATTAAGGTAATAAAGAGCAAGAAGAAAGGGGGAGAGAAGATTGGATAATGGTACTGTAGAATTAATAATCTCATTACTATCCGGCTCTCTCCGAATTATGATACCAATTGCCTTTGCAGCACTTGGAGCAATATTGTGTGAGCGTGCAGGGATCATTAATATTGGTATGGAAGGCATGATGCTCGTTGGTGCGTTTGCCGGAGTTTGGGGTGCAGATTTATTTGGCAATGGCTATGTTGGCATCTTATTTGCAATGGTTGCAGGTGGCTTGTTTGGCTTGATTCATGCGGTATTGACGGTTCACTTTAAAACCGACCATATTATTAGTGGTCTTGCGATTAACATGCTCGGTCTTGGTTTGACAAGTGTATTATTGGAAATTATTTGGGGCAACCGAGGTAATTCGGATGAAGTAGAAGGAATTGGTTACTTGTCTATACCAATAATTAGAGACATACCTGTGATTGGACCAATCATTGGTAACCAATCGATCTTATTTTATCTGCTAATCGTGCTAATCATTGTCACATGGCTCTTGTTATATAAGACCGTATTAGGTTTACGTATTCGCGTCATCGGTGAAAATCCTCATGTAGCTGATACACTAGGCGTAAATGTAAATGGTATTAAGTATTTGTGTGTAATTTTAAGTGGTGTACTAGCAGGTATTGGTGGCGCCTATCTCTCTGTAGGTGAAGTGCATTTGTTTGGTAGAGATATGATTGCTGGTAGAGGATATATCGCACTTGCAGCAATGATTTTTGGTGGATGGAATCCATTTGGCGTATTTGGTAGTAGTCTATTGTTTGGTTTTGCGCAAAGCCTGCAAATTAGATTGCAGGTATTTACAATTCCGGTTCAATTCATCCAAATGATTCCGTATGTGCTCACGATTCTTGTCTTGATTGTGTTTCATAAGCGAAATCGAGCACCTGCATCAGTCGGGAAACATTTTAGAAGAAACTGATGTTTAGAATAAACGCACAAGTTGTGGCTTAACCTTTTTTTATAAACACTTTAGATCCATTATAACTAAGGCTGTTTTCTAAAAGATTGTTGTTAATACGCAAAACAGCTAAACTCCGTCGTAACGTAGTGCCCGTGATTTCCGCTCCAGGCAGTCGCTTTTCGCTAGTTTAAAGCGTTTTTCTTTAAACAGGCACGGCTTCAGCTAACTCAGAAGCAAATGTTTTCGGTGGGACGAGTAATCGCAGTCCCAAAGAGCGCTTCTCTAGTGGATCTTCAGCCCGTGCTGTTCCCGCAGAACTTTGAATTAACTTCCCCGATTAACACCGCACGAAGAAAATGCGGTTTTCATTTTCGAGGATCGACTGCCTGGAGCTCCAATCACCCGACGTAAAGAGCAATCCCGTTAGCAGCGGAGGAAATGCACTTCGACTCCTGAGGCCCGGCGTTGTCCGACAAGGACGGTTTCAGCCTGTAGTCCTTAAGAAACGGCCTAAGTGAGACCCCGCAGCGCGAACGCGCGAGGAGGCTCACTAGCCCCCCTAAGGTGCGCGAAGTGGATTTCCGGAGCGGGTATAAGCACACTCTCAGGTTACGATGGATTTCACTTCAAATAAGACATAAAAAGCAACAAATTCTGCGAAAAGAGCCATAAATAAGAAGAACGATTTTACTCCATATGGAAAGATCGTTCTTTTTACGTTTTCATAATTTTTATGGTAATATATAGATGAGCTGCTGGTGTTAAGAGTTACGCACAATAATTTCATCATGGTCTTTACTTTTTACATCGTCCGAACAGACAAGCCTCGTATGCAGTCTATAAGTGATTTTACTGGATGTTGGTTGAAGTTCTTGTGTTAACTGATACGAGAATGGAATTTCTGTTTTTTCATTTTGATCTATTGTCCTTGACATTAGAATTGTTTTCACAGGCTCGACAACTTCAGGTTTTTCCCCTTGAGATTCTCGGATTAAATCACATTCCAGTCTCTGTATCTTATATTTAAACCATCCGCCCTTAAGATAAAAGACCCCTGTTACTTGTCCACCTTTAAAGATTTCGTTTGTGTTAAGAATTAATTCTACTTGTGGTGAACTTTGTTTCACAATACTCATTATGCGCTTTAGCAATGTTATGCCCTCCGTTAGGTCTGATCATCTACAGTATTTAAATTCATCTCATAAAAGTAAGAAAAGGAACTGTTGTGTGTTAATCTCTGTTTTACGAGTATCTAAGCCTTATATATTTTATAATTTGCTAGATTCATAGTCAATATTATTTTATGATGTTAATTATTAGTTCGTTTCATTAGAAAGGAGTTTCACCTATTTATGAATCAAAAACTGATTATCGCAGAAAAGCCATCTGTGGCAAAAAACATAGCTGATGCACTAAAAATTAAACAGAAAAAAGATGGGTATTTTGAGGGTAATGGTTATTTTATTACTTGGGCATTCGGCCACCTATTAGAACTATATGATGCCAAAGACTATGATGCAGCGATGGCGAGGTGGAAGATGGACAACTTTCCATTTATCCCGTCACCATTTAAATATAAAGTCAAAAGTAATCCACGCAATAGAGCACAACGTGATGCAGGCGCAGCGAAGCAACTAAAAATCATTCATTCGCTTATCAAAAGGTCTGATGTAGACGGAATCATCTCGGCATGTGATTATGACAGAGAAGGACAGATTATTGGAGATAGTATTATTTACAATAGTAAAACGGACAAAAAAGTATATCGGATGCTGTTGAATGAATGGACATCAGAAGAAGTGTTACGAGGCTTAGCTAATTTAAAGTCTAATGATGAAATGAGACCCCTTCAGGACGCAGGAATAAGCAGACAATGGACAGATTGGGTAATAGGGATTAATTTAACATCGGTAGCAACCTTAAAGTATCAAAAGGGAAGAGGAAAGGTATTAAATATTGGTCGAGTACTTTTGCCAACTTTAAAAATCATATACGATCGCGATATGGAAATTAAAAACTTTATACCAGAGGATTATTTTAAATTAAACGCAACGTTTCAAACGGTGGATCATCAAACGTATGTAGGAACATACATAGAGAAAACCGACAAATTCAAGAAAAAAGATCAGTTAGAAGATATACAAGACGAAATTAACAATAAGACTGCAAAAATTATAAACAAACAGAAGGATAGAAAAAAAGAATTTCCACCATTTTTATTCAATCTATCTAATCTTCAAGGGCATGTAACGAGTAAGTACAAAGGATGGACATCAGACAAAGTGTTAAAGGTCGCCCAATCTCTTTATGAGAAAAAATTTATTACCTATCCAAGAACATCAAGTACTGCCTTGGAGGAAAGTTTGGTAGGGAAAACAGCAAAAGTTCTAGAGAAAATAACTGCTGACTTGTCATACAAAAACGAGGTCAGATTCACAAAAAGCAAACGGGTTTTTAACAATGCTAAGGTGGAGAGTCATAGTGCAATCGTTCCTACCTATGTCATTCCAAAACGACTTACGAATGATGAGCAGATTGTTTATAATGCGGTGAAAAATCGATTAATTATGCAGTTTATGCCGATTGCTGAATACGAAGAAACTGTGATTATTACAAAAATCGATGGCACAAATATAGAAGGAGTCTTCCAATCGAAGGGAAAGGTACAGCTTGTGGAGGGGTGGAAAAAGGTAGAGCGAATTCAATCTAAGGACACGTTGCTCCCCTTAGTCCAGGTTAATGATCAAGTTTATGTAGTACAAAGTGAACTAACTTCTCATGTTACGAAACCACCTAAATATCATACCGAAAAAACGTTATTGCGGATTATGGAGACATGTGGAAAAGGGTATAAGGATGAAGAACCAGAAGATAGCGAAGAATTTCTCGGTACCATCTTGCAGGGCTTTAGTATCGGCACAGCTGCAACACGGGCTGAAACGATAAAAAAACTAAAGGACATTGGCTATATTACTTCTTCACAAAAAAATCTTACTTGTACAGAGCTAGGAGTTAAGTTAGTAGAAACCTTTCCAATTCAGCAATTATTTGATTTAGAGTTCACAGGACGCTTGGAAAAATCACTTTATGATATGGAAAAACGCAAAATATCTAAGCAAGCTTTTCTAGGTGAGATTTATGCTTTTACAAAACAAGCGGTAATAACAATTAAAGATAAAGAAGCAATTGTCATTCGTCAGATTTCTTCAACTTCATCGTCTAGCGAAGCAGAAGTGTTAGGTAAGTGTCCGCTTTGTGGTAACGCTGTTGTCGAAGGTACGAAAGGTTTTGGCTGTAGTAACTGGAAGAGTGGTTGTTCCTTTGTGGTCTGGAAGAACGATAAGTATTTGGCTTCGATGAAAAAGAAAGCTACAAAAACAATGGTAAAAGGTCTATTGAAAAACGGAAAAGTTTTTGTCAAAGGTTTGACGAGTAGAAACAACAAGAAGTTTAATGCGTATTTAAGTTATGAAAAAAACACGAATAATAAATATTTTAGTTGGAAAATGGAATTTGCTAAATAAACAACACCCTTAGAAAAATTGGTTTTATATTTATATAACAATATAGCATGAAACAAGTAACTTTCCCTCATACTACCACTAGGAGGGAAATTACCCGTGAAAACTTTAATTACAACTATTTGCATGGCTGCTGTGCTGGCAAATTATTCAGCTGAGATTACGTTGATGATGCAAGGGCAACTGCTCTTAACATTTAATAAGCAGATGCTTGTGAAAAAAATAATAGACGATTCCTTCGTTAATTGGGGTGCTGTCGAAAATTTAACTGAGGATGTTGATGAACGAATAAGCCAACCATCAGAAAATGCAATCATAAATGACCAAGGAATCATAGAATCTGGAAAGCCTGGAATTCAATTAGATAGACAAGTCTTTAAGGAGCAGTTAGTAGCTAAATTATTTCAGAATCAGTTCGATCAGCAATTGGATGTGCCTATAAATCGGGTATATCCAAAAGTCGATAGTGAATTATTATCAACAATCAGTGCAAACAAAATTGGGTATTATATAACTTATTTTAATTCGAGAAACAAAGAGCGGTCTGTTAATATAGAAATCGCAACCGAAGCTATTAATAATCATGTTATATTTCCTGGAGAAACATTTTCATTTAATGAAGTAGTTGGTGAAAGGACGATGGAGAAAGGATATAAGCGAGCGCCGATAATTGTCAAAGGTGAGCTTACAGAAGGGGTTGGAGGTGGGATTTGTCAGGTATCTTCTACTTTATTTAATGCTGTGGACCGGGCTGGGGTACATATTATTAAACGATACTCTCACAGCAAGCAAGTAAAATATGTACCACCAGGCCGTGATGCAACGGTAAGTTGGTATGGACCCGATTTCACATTCCAAAACCGTTATCATCATCCCTTACTCATTCAGGCAAAGGCAAGAAATGGTGCCGTAGTAATTCAAATATTTTCTTCGGAAGAAATCGAAGTGAAACATAAACAAACTCCGGATGCATCCAAACAGTTACCGGATGAGATGAAACGGGAGCCATCCTAATCTAAAGACTAACTGGGTGAAGGCTAAGCTCCTATTCATAATCCTGCACGCCAAGGTCATTAAGCAGTGCTTTTAATTCTTCTGTTGCTTGCTCAGTTGATTTAAAATATTCCTCGTTACTGCAATTCGGTAGATGACGGTAGCGGGCAATAATATCATCTAATGGAATCCGTTCTTCTTTCGTTGCATTCAAATAATAAGGAGCTAAAGCAGCACATATTACAGTAAAAGCTCCTCTATTATTAGCGATAAAATCAACAGAAATAACGCCGGCCATGCCGTCTTTATTTTTAACATTTAAAGCTCTTCGTGCCACGACCTCTAACTTAACTGCAATTTTTTCGCCAAACATGTAATCATTCCTTTCAAACAAGTTAACTTTTATCTTAACATAAAACTATAGATTGTAAGCGATTAATTTTAGGCTGAAGAGATGATTGGCTTACATTAGTATTTTGGATTTAACTAAATTAGATTAGACAGAAAGTTAGTAAAGTGTTCACATATTTTTCTGTGTAGAAACGTTATAAAATGTGAATAAGTTTACAACCTGGTAGAGAGGATCTGGTACTATGAGTTTTTACACACCACAGCAAATTGCTGAATACACCATTAAAGCAGGAAAGAAAAAAGCAAATTTATCGATTTTAGAATCATCGATACTTGGTTTTCAGGCTGGAGCATTTATCGCATTAGGCTTCCTATTATATATACGTGTAGTTGCAACAATCCCAACAGACTGGGAGAGTTTCGCTGCCTTTATCGGTGCATCACTTTTCCCAATAGGTTTAATTTTAACATTGTTAGCTGGAGGTGAATTATTAACGGGAAACATGATGGCAGTCCCATTATCCCGGTTTGCCAAACAAATTAGTACAAAAAAACTAGCAATTAATATAATGGTCATCACATTAAGCAATTTTTTCGGTGCGGTGTTTGTTGCTTATTTCTTTGGACATATTGTTGGCTTAACAGAAACCGGTGCGTTTTTAACGACAACAGTGGAAATTGCCGAGCATAAGTTGGAAGCTAGTTTTGTGCAGGCATTCGTTTCAGGTATTGGTTGCAATTGGCTAGTTGCTTCAGCAGTTTGGTTGTCGTATGGTGCTCAGGATTTTGCTGGTAAGATTCTTGGTATATGGTTCCCTACAATGACCTTTGTTGCTATCGGATTTCAGCACATTGTAGCAAATATGTTTGTTATCCCAGCAGCTATTTTCGCAGGTCACTTATCATGGGTCGCTTATTTACAAAATTTTGTTCCCGTATTTCTGGGGAATGCAGTCGGTGGCAGTTTTTTTATCGCTGGTGCTTATTGGATTGCGTATGTAAGAAAAACAAAACCAGTTGCGAATAATACTGTTGATGAGTTTCCGTTATCTGTTGTGTCGGAAGGGAAATAAAATAAGGAGGCGGACTATGCCGCCTCATGATAAGAAAATTAGTGCATGTGTCTAGCTCCGAGCGCCAGAAACTAGGCGACTTCACGAATCGCCTTACGATAAGTCATCATCGATTCAAGTTTTATGGAAGGTCGACTAAAGGCGGACTTGTCGTCCAAAGTCAACATACCCCTATGCGGGGGCATGATTCCTTTATCTCAGTCGATTCGCTCCAGTCGCTACGTTTCTAAGCGGCGCTCTGCACTTTTCGTGTGTCTAGCTCCGAGCGTCGGAAACTAGGCGACTTCACGACTCGCCCTACGATAAGTCATCATCGATTCAAGTTTTATGGAGGGTCGACTAAAAGCGGACTTGTCGTCCAACGTCGACATACCCCCTATGCGGGGGTATGATTCCTTTATCTCAGTCGATTCGCTCCAGTCGCTACGTTTCTAAGCGGCGCTCTGCACTTTTCAAATTTGATTATAAGCAGGAATGTTACCGATACTTTCAGCACTATAGACAGCATTTAATATAGCCTGCTCCATTACCTTTGCGGCCATTGCACCGATAAGATCAACCGGTAGCTTTGGACCACCAGTCGCTAAAGTGAAAATTGTATCACCATCATACATCGTATGTGCAGGATAAATGGTTCTTGCGAATGCGTCATGAGCCATTTGAGATACTTTCGTTGCTTCAACCTTAGATAAAGAAGTATTGATAGCAACTACACCAATCGTAGTATTCGTGCCAGGAAATAGTACCTTGTGCGCCGTCTGTTTTAATAAGCTATCACTATCTAGCAGTTGTTCGTTGTTCCGATCGTATGGACCAGCGATCGTTTGACCTGTTGCTGGATTGCGAATTTCACCGACAGCATTTACTGCAACTAGTGCACCTATCGTAATTTCATCTGATATCTTAATGGAAGCAGTTCCGATACCAGCCTTCATACAATACTCAAAGCCAGCTAACTTCCCTACAGTTGCTCCGCATCCTGCACCATAGTTACCAGTAGTAATTGGATTTGAAGAAGCGATAGATGCTGCTTGATAACCCATTTCTAAATCTGGTCTAGTATGTGGGTCCCCAATTGCTAGATCAAATAAAACTGCTGCTGGCACAATTGGTACTCTTGCAACACCAACATCCATCCCTATTTGCTTTTCTTCAAGATATTTCATTACACCGGAAGCTGCGTCTAAACCGAAGGCACTTCCGCCTGTCAAACAAATCCCATGTACCTTTTCAACTAAATTAATAGGGTTCAATAAATCTGTCTCTCTTGTACCTGGTGCGGATCCACGGACATCAACACCAGCAATTGCTCCAGCTTCGGTGATAATAACAGAACAACCAGTAAGTGCTTCCGTGTTCTGTTGTTGTCCAACAAGAATACCGGGAACATCAGTGATTTGACCAGTCGACATAATATCCTCCTTCATTGTGTGTAAACGCTCATATACTTTTCTTTATTGTATTTTTGATAGTTTTATTCGTCAATGTAATCGACTCAGTGTTATATTGACTGCAAGAGAAAATTTACTTATAATATGATTATTAATAGTAATCAAATTACTTTTAGTAACTTTATTTATATTATTAGGAGGTCGACGCATTGCAATTCCACCAATACCCGCATATGTTTGTGCAGCAGATTGAAATCAATGTTCAAGATATTCATCGCTCGCTTGAATTTTATACGAAAGCAATTGGTTTACGTTTATTAGAAAATACCGGTAATAAAGCATCATTTACCGCAGATGGAAAAACACCACTAGTTATAATAAAGCAACCAGAAAATGTGAAACCAAAACAAATGCGGACAACAGGTTTATATCACTTTGCATTACTCGTTCCGAATCGCAAAGAGCTAGGAAAAGTTATCCAGCATCTGCTGGATATTGGTTATCCACTTCAAGGAGCTTCAGATCACCTAGTCAGTGAAGCACTCTATCTATCAGATCCAGATGGACATGGTATTGAGATTTATGTTGACCGACCAGTGGATACATGGAAGTGGCAAGATGGAGAAGTGGATATGAACACGGTTCCTATGGATGTAAAAGCAGCACTAGCAGAAGCAAAACATGAAACATGGAAAGGTCTATCAAGTGAAACGATTATGGGTCATATTCATTTACATGTAGCTGAAATAAAACAGATTAAGCAGTTTTACTGTGATGTTTTAGGCTTCGATATAGCGAACAGCTTATATGGTGACCAGGCATTATTTCTCTCTTCCGGTGGTTATCACCATCATATTGGTGTGAATACGTGGAACGGAGTGGGTGCAAAAGCTCCAGAAAAAGATAGCGTTGGATTACATGATTTTACAATTGTAATTCCAAATAATGAGAAGATGAAAATGATTGAAGCTAATCTAAAGCAGGCTGAAATACCGTTTGAAAATAAAGGTGCATGCCTCATTACGGAAGATCCCTCAGGTAATAAAATACAATTAACTATTCTAAAATAAAACTTTAATTAACTGGAATTTCCATATATGATAGAGGGACAGACAATAATAGTATTTCACTAGTCTGTCTTTTTATTTTTAGATAAGTGTAAGGCAGACTGTGATACGGTCAACTCAGAGTCATGTGATTCTTTTTTTAATGAAGTAACTTTTCGCTGTAAGCGCGATCAAAAAAATGGAGGAAATCACGTATGGAACTATCAGATGTTAAAAACTTAGTAGACAAAGTTAAGAACAATATACAAAAAGTAATCGTTGGTAAAAGCGAAACGATTGATTTATTACTCATAGCATTAATCTCATCAGGTCATGTACTCCTAGAAGATGTTCCTGGTACGGGAAAAACGATGTTAGCCAAAACGATGGCTAAATCATTATCCTGCACATTTAAACGCATTCAATTTACACCTGATTTACTGCCAACAGATGTTACGGGTTTAAATTTTTATAACCAACAAAAAGGACAATTTGAATTTCAAGCAGGTGCAATATTTGCTAATATCGTTTTGGCTGACGAGATTAATAGAGCAACGCCTCGTACGCAATCGAGCTTGCTAGAGAGCATGGAAGAACGCCAAGTGACGATTGACGGGGAAACACGACTGTTAAAGCGTCCATTTATGGTTATAGCAACGCAAAATCCAGTTGAGAATCAGGGGACTTTTCCACTCCCAGAAGCACAGTTAGATCGCTTTCTTATTAAACTTCGACTAGGTTATCCATCTCGGCAAGAAGGGATCGATATTTTAAAGCGGTTTATTGGAAATGATCCATTAGAAATAATTACGGAAGTTGTAGATGAAGCTGAAATATTAGCCGCACAAAAAAGTTATTCATCTGTGTTTGTAAGTGACGATATACTGTCCTATATGATGGATATTGTGGAATCGACAAGATCATCATCAAATATTACCTTGGGAGTCAGCCCACGAGGAAGTCAGGCACTTCTTAAAGCTGTCCAGGCTTATGCTGCCATAAAAGGTAGAGAATATGTAATTCCAGATGATGTTAAAGCAATGGTACAGCCCGTTTTGGCACATCGTATAGTAGTAAAACAAACGATAGGGATTCAAACAAATCAGGCAGCAAGGTTGTTAGAAGAACTAGTAAAGGATATAGCCGTTCCTACGGAGTCCGAGTTAGAGAAAGGGTTGCATGGGAAATGAGTATTCCTTGGTTAATATTCATTTTAATTGTCGTGATCATCGGACAAAGCTATGTACTGAATAAATGGGGATTAAGAAGAATTGAATATAAACGCTCATTTGTGCCGGAACCTGTTTTTGTAGGCGATGAGATCGAAATGGTTGATGAAATTGCAAACAAAAAGTGGTTGCCTATTCTGTGGCTAAGATTGGAATCTAAGCTACATCCAAATCTTCAATTTGTCTCTGAACAACAGCAACAAGAGATTCAAGATGAGACATTTCATCGTACACTTTTTACAATGATGCCGTTTCAAAGAATTAAGAGGCGACAGAAGCTTGTATGCAAGAAACGAGGCTATTATCGTTTTGAATCCGTATCGATGACGACTGGCGATGTGTTTGGCTATTCACAATCCTTTCAACATTTCGATGCTATCGTTGAGTTAACAGTATATCCAAAGATTGTATCTATTGATGATATCCCTTTGCCTTCACATAGCTGGCTCGGTGATTTGCTCGTTAAAAGATGGATTATCGAAGATCCTTTTCTTGTAACGGGTGTCCGCGAATATGTTCGAGGAGATGCACTTAATACGATTAATTGGAAAGCAACAGCACGAGCAGGTAATTTTCAAGTAAATCAAAAGGGTCATACATCTGATCATCAACTTCTGATATATGTAAATTTTGACCAAACAGATGATATTTGGTTACCAATTGCTGATCAAGAATTAGTGGAGCAAGGACTTAGCTATGCTGCCTCAATTGCTAATTTTGCTTTAGCTAAAGGTATTTCCACGGGATTTGGAAGTAATAGTTATTTAGTAGAACCATTTGGGAAATTTCAACGCATACAACCATCGACTAGAACTGCTTCAAATTTTGGAAACAATCAACTAACTTACATATTAGACACAATGGCTAAATTGAAAATGGATAGAAGTATGAGTTTTGAGCAGTTCTTACAAGAAGATTTAAATCGCAATCTTACAAATACAGACATAATAATTATTACATCGATGACGACACAGAAAATGGAAGCGCGTATACAAGAATTAAAAGCAAATGGAAATGCAGTTGAAATGGTATGGGTCCATGCTGATTATCAGAATCAACATAAAGAAGGTGACAATCATGCAGTTTAAAGAGGTCTGTTTGAAGAACTTTCAGGGCATGGTTGAGTATTTGATTGTTTTTCCCATTGTTTTACTTATTGGAGTATTCTTATTGCCGGCATCGTATTTATATAGTTTTTTATTCATTGTTCCCATATATTTTCTGGCGGGTCTATTATTCAGACGCCTCGTAACATATCAAAAAAGGTTTGTATCTGTATTTTATTGTTTCATCATCAGTCTCCCATTACTAGTTATTTATCATGAAACAATCATAGCAATGGTTATTTTCTTACTATTGGGCCTGCTGTCCTGCTATAGAGGGATTATGCATGGTGAGAAGAGTTGGCATGAGATATTTCCCGTTAGTTACTTATGGGGCGGGGGATTGTCTGTATATTTTATTAGTTATTTCTTATATCAACATGTAGAAGCACTGTTTCCATATCGTCAATGGATTAACTGGTTCGGAATAATTGTGATTGTTGTTATTTTGTTTGTTTCCAATTCTACACATCTAAAAGCAGCAACACTATCGAAGAAAAACAATCCTGTATTAGCTACTGTACTAAAAAGACACAATCAAATGTATATAATATGGACGATAACAGTTGCTGTAATAATCACAAATTTTGTTGCTGTTCAAGCTCTATTTATCAACGTGATCCGTTTTATATTGAGTTTAATTATTGCATTTTTTTCTTTGTTTTCCTCTGATGGCCAAACGGAGCAAGAGCAATCAACACAAACACCAATGATACTTCCTGGAGAAGAACAGCAAGAGCCATCCTTACTATGGATATGGGTAGAAAGAATTTTTATGGCATTGATTGTAGTTGCGGTCGTTGGAGTAGTAATTATGCTATTGGTGAAATTATTTAAGAAGTTCCGTCACAGTCTACAAAGATTGTTACAGACGATTAAAGAGTTCTTGAATAAATGGTTTAATATCTCAAACCAACAAGAAGTTGCGAAATCGTATACTGATGAGAAAGAAAGTCTTTTTGATTGGTATGAATGGCGAAAGCAAAGTAAGCATAGTGTTAAAAAGTTCTTGTCAAAATTAACACCACAACGAATAAAGTGGAATAGTCTTTCAGATCAAGAGAAGGTGCGGTATTTATACCGAGAATTAATAGTAGAACAAACGAAACGAGGTTATCAATACAGAAGGAGTAATACTGTTCATGAAACTGTTAGTGAATTAGGTCAACATATGCTAGCTGAAAATGAATTTCTTCGTGAGTTAGAAGACTGTTATCACAAAGTGAGGTATGGAGAGGGAGATGTTGATGATATCTCGAGTTTATTGTCAACATATAAAAGGCTAAGTACGAACAAGAGGAAGGGTTAGCCCTTTCTCTATCTGTGTATCAGTCTATAAGTTTCTCAGTCAGAGCATACTTAGTTCGACAAATTGACATACTTCATTCTATTAAATGCAGTGCAAACCTAGCAGTCGGTATTGCCTCGTGCGGACCGATTTCCTCTTCTATCTCGCTAGTATCTGGTAGATTTTCAAACATAACATATAATTCAAGCTCGTCTAAATTAACGAGATAATAATGATACTCAGCATCCACATCTTCATCATAGATTAACGCAAAAACTCTTCCGTCATCAGCAATGAAAAATTTCTGGTGTTTCTTCCGATTATCTATAAAAAACATATACACTCACCTCTATTAAAATGTATTAAAGTATATGCCGGATTTAGTAGAAATATACCATCAGAGGAAGTTGAAATGATAGTGTTTTCTTTGGTTAATTTCTTATATTCAGCTTTAAATCAAAAATAGGAGGTAAAATTAGCCAAAGTATCGTATAATATAGTTAATATTCTGTAAATTTTAAATAGAATGAATATTAAACGAAGAGAATTAAAAGGGGGATTAGACATTGTTTGATACGTATGAATTGGAAGGATTTTTTGATGAGATGTTTGAAGATTTAAAACATCCGCACACACATTGTCAGTCCTTTTATGAAAAACTAACGAGTTTAAAAGTGGCGGATTTAAAGGCTAGGCATGATTTAGCGCAACAAGACTTTCTAAGGCAAGGAATTACGTTTACGGTTTACAGTGACAATCAAGGAACAGAACGAACGATGCCTTTTGATTTTGTTCCCAAAATTATACCTTCTAAAGATTGGGATGATCTTGAAAAAGGTTTAAAGCAGCGCTTTGAGGCTCTAAATGCATTTTTAGATGATGTATATCACGATCAACAAATCCTAAAGGATGGTATTATTCCGCGGGATTTAATTGTAAACTGTCCGCACTTTCTTCACCAAGTTTCAGGTATCGATGTACCGCGAAAGCAGCATATTTTTATTGCTGGAATCGATTTAATTCGAGATAAGGATGGTGAATATAGGGTCTTAGAAGATAACCTGCGAAATCCTTCGGGTCTTTCTTATGTGTTTCAAAACAGATATGTAATGAGAAAGGTTTATCCAGAATTCTTTTTTGATTATTCGGTACGGTCACTAGAACAACAATTTTCTCATTTACACGGTGCGATGGCGTCTCTTGCCCCGCCACAGTCTAAAAATCCTACAATTGTTCTTCTTACACCAGGTATATTTAACTCTGCATATTATGATCATTCCTTTCTTGCTCAGCAAACAGGAATTGAACTTGTAGAGGGGCGCGATCTTGTAGTTAAAAACAGACACGTTTATATGAAAACGACACGTGGACTTCAAAAAGTCGATGTACTTTATCGTAGAATAGACGATGAATTTTTGGATCCTTTGGAATTTCGCGAGGATTCGTTATTAGGAGTGCCAGGATTAATTGATGTATACCGGTCGGGAAACGTATCGATATTAAATGGAATTGGGAATGGTGTTGCAGATGATAAAGCTGTATACCATTATGTACCAGATATGATTCGCTACTATTTAAACGAAGAACCACTCATTAAAAATGTAGAAACCTATTTACTCAGAGATCCTAAACAACTTGCGTATGTGTTAGACCACCTATCAGAGCTTGTTGTGAAGCAAACAAATGCTTCAGGTGGATATAATATGTTAATTGGTCCTCATGCAACGAAGCAAGAAATTGAAGCGTATAGAAAACAAATAGTAGCAAATCCTGCTGATTATATTGCCCAGCCTACGATGAAGCTTTCTCGGTTAGCGACCTTTAAAGGGGAACAA
The DNA here is from genome assembly GCF_045635475.1 of Radiobacillus sp. PE A8.2. Taxonomy (NCBI): domain Bacteria; kingdom Bacillati; phylum Bacillota; class Bacilli; order Caryophanales; family Bacillaceae; genus Radiobacillus; species Radiobacillus sp. PE A8.2. The sequence continues at coordinate 72,072 of NZ_JBJGXI010000025.1, forward strand.
TTTGCTCCTTGTCATGTTGACTTGCGTGTATATATCTTCGGTGGTGAAGATACGCATGTATTCCCGGGTGGACTATCCCGGGTTGCTTTGAAGGAAGGCTCCTTAGTTGTTAATTCATCACAGGGTGGAGGGGCAAAAGATACATGGGTCTTAGAAAATATACAATCACAAGATTAGCAGAAAGGGGATGTAGGTATGTTAAGTAGGGTAGCTGATTCCCTTTATTGGATGACTAGAAATATCGAACGAATGGAGAACAATGCGCGATTAGTAGAGGTCAAATTGATAAGTCAGTTAGAAAATGCAAATCCTATCCATAATATAAACCAAGACTGGGAAGAAGTACTGCATATAAGTGGATTTCATGGTTCATTCGACAATCTTTATACGCGGTATAACGATCGTTCCGTTATCGATTTTTTATTTTTTTCAAAAGATAACCCAAGCTCCATCTTAAATTCCATCAATATTGTAAGAGAAAATGCTAGAGCGATAAGAGAAATCATTCCACAGGAATTGTGGGGAAATATTAATTCTTTTTATTTCAATGTGAAAAACTACGCGAATTATGCTTGGGAAATGGATCAAATAAGTGATTTCTGTGATATGGTTAAAAAAGAGTCGCTTTTATTTCATGGCATCCTTGATGGTACGATGCTGCGCGGAGATGCTTACTTATTTATGGACATTGGTAAATATTTAGAAAGAGCTGAGAAATCTGCACGAATATTAGATGTTCTATATCATAAAAATCTCTATGGATATCCGAATGAAGAAGTTGTGGCTTATCATCATTGGTGGTCAGTATTGCAGTCAGTAAGTGGTTATGAAGCATATATTAAAACATATCGACCATTAATTGTCGATCGTCAAGTTGCAGAGTTTTTTATTTTAAATCCAGATTTTCCACGCTCTATGTTTTATTGTATACAAAGAGTAAGAGAAGCTTTTCTAACGCTAGAAAAAGGGGAAGTTAAGGAATATAATCAGCAATTAGCAGAGGAGTTAGAGAAGTTTGAACTTGATTTAAAAGAAACGACAATTGATCAAATAGTAGCAGTTGGTGCACACAATTATCTACAGCAATTTCTTAAAAGATCTAACATGATAGGTAACCTCGTTACATCAACATACTATCTGGGGGAAATCACAATACCATGAAATTCCAAATCTATCAAAACAACACTTATAAGTATGAGAGACCAGTAAGACAAAGTATTAATCAATTTAGATTACGACCGGTCGATGATCATAGTCAAACATTATTATCGTATCAAACAACAATTAATCCTTTCAGTGAATCTTTTGGTCATATTGATTATTGGGGAAATTATGTGGAGACTTTTTACTTATGGGGAGCACATGACTCGCTGACAATTGAAACCATGTCTATAGTGGAGACGCAGCCACTTCCTACTAATAGCCTGTTGTCCGCTGAACAACAGAGAGATCGAGAAAGTGAATTTTATCAGCAGAATTATGCTGAGTTTTTAGTAAGTACGCAATATACCGATATACCAGAAGAAATTATTAAGCAAATAACAGATCCGCTATGGGATAAAGCGATAAACGTAATCGAATTTGTACAACAAATCAATGCGTATCTTTATCATACACTTACGTATACGTCAGGTGCAACGACTGTGAAAACGAAGGCAGTTGAGGTGCTCGAGAAACGTGAAGGTGTATGTCAGGATTACACACACGTGATGCTTGCTTTATGTAGGTATCGTGGTATTCCGACTCGTTATGTTAGTGGCTACATTTATGTTGGCGAAAATGCAGCTTTACGTGGTGATGCGGCTACACATGCATGGGTGGAATTTCATGTTCCTACTCTTGGTTGGATAGGTATTGATCCTACGAATAATGTGTATGCAGACCAACAGCATATAAAGCTGGCAACTGGGCGCGATTATACAGATATTACCCCATTAAAGGGAGTTTATCTTGGATCTGTGCATACGCTTGACGTTCAAGTTAGTGTAAAGCAATTAGTTAATGACTAACGAATTTAGCATCTTGCAGCATATCATGCAGGTGCTTTTTGCTTTATATAAAAAAAATTCTGTTATACTTGGAGTTATCTGTAAGGAAAGGAAGATTGCTTATGACAGAATTAAACGTGAGTAAATTACAAATAGAACATGTATCAGTTAATACGGCTTCAGAGTTTAACGGCTTTCATATAAAATTTTTAGTGGATAATCAATTGTTTCAATTTCTAGTGGGACAAGGAACGAGTTTAATTCCATTTGGAATCAAGCATGTATTTACGGAAAAACAAGCGTGTCAGATTTGTAACAAAACGATTAACGCCGTACCTATCGGTCAGCAAATTTGTTCGGTATTACAAAGCCATCGTGAAGCACTACTTTCTTATTTTAAAACAAACTATGCAGATCTTTTACAGCATTGATTTCACAGGTAGCCACTTGACTATATGCTAATAGCTATAAGTCAACTACATAATTTTTAGAAACAACTGTTCATATCCGTATACAGTTTGGAACGATTTCGACCAACTTTATATCGATATTTAAAGTAAATGGTGGTGAAGCGTATCACGATATAACAAAATTTTTGTATAAAAGTAATTTTCTATTATCTGTTCCAACAACGGATATCCAATTAAATGTTAAAATAAGTAACT